>WUQU01000089.1 GCA_009889605.1 Candidatus Bathyarchaeota archaeon
CTTATCTTTACAACTTCAGACATTATCAATGCCTCCAAAGAAGAGTTGTTATGTCAACATTTATAAACTTTGTCGTGTCGTGTTATGTTGTAGGCTGTTTTTCTTCTTTCATGAACTTTTTGAGCAGTGTGGCTACGGGTCCTTCCCATTCTTTTAGGAGGTCGGTGGTTGCTTCGATAAACCTGTCTATTAACAGTTTACGTTTGTATTCGTTTGTTATTTCAAGTTTTTCCAGCAGAACTTCTGGATGGTTTAGGATGGTGGCAAGCTCTACTAGTTCTTCAGTGCTTAGTTTTGACCATTTAATGTTTGTTCCGAATATTTGGTTTAAGGCGCGTTCGTAGTCTAGTTTTTTCGCCATTTACCTTCCTCCTTTAAGGTTTCTATTAATGTTTCAATGTTTTTGTTTAACTTTGCAAGGTTTTCGTGGAGTTTCCTTATCTCTGCAACTATTGGGGCTGCTTCAACTTCAAGTTTTTCCTTTATGTTTTGTTTAAGTCTTTCCTCAAGCTTCTGTAAAGGTCCAGACAACGGACACACCGTCCTTTTTAAATCCACTTGTTTAATAATGCGCCGTATTCCCTCCGTATTTGCCCCATGATTTCCTCGTTGTTGAATACTTGTCTGAAAAGTTTAACCACCCTTGGGGTGTGGGCTATTCCGTAAACTTTGAAGTCGTTGTTGAGCCAGGCGTCTTCCGGGTCGTAGTTGACGGTTTCCCCGTTTTTAAGCCTCCGTTTTCCCATAATCATTCTGGCAAGGGTTTTGAAGCTTGTGGCTGCTTCGAATTCAACGTCTTTCGGGTTTTTAAGCACCATTAACGCGTTTTCAGTTAACTTTAAGTGGACTCTGCTTAAAACCCTTTTTCCAGTTTCATCTGTTATAACCAGGTCGAAGGGTTTTTGTTCAGTGAACCCTGTTGTTTGAGTCCATTTTTTTATGTCGAATCTTCTGTTTGCAAGGTTGATTAGGGTTGCAAGTACTTTTTGAACTTCAACAGTGAAGGTTGAAGCCACTTTAGCCTTAAACCTTTCAAGCAATCCTGTTTCCCGTATTGGGGCGTCAACTATTTTTTTGCATGCTTTGAAAATTGCCTCTGAGAAGGGTTCTTCAAGTATGGGGTTTCCTGAAGCCAGTTTTTTAGGCATTTCAGGGTGGATTGGGATTTTTCCAAGGACTTCAACACCGAATTTTTCAGCTATTTCGTCTACGGTGCTTTCTCCAAATAAATGGTATATTTTTGGTTTTTTGTGGGCTTCGCATTGGAAGTAGCTCATGTTTTCAATTAACCCTAAAACTGGGATTTCGAAGTACCTGTGCAGGTTTAGGATTCTTTTTGTCGAGTCAACCATTGAGGGTTGGCATACGATTATGCTTCCAGCAAGGATTTCGGCGAAAAGGATGGTGGATGCATGCCATACGTCGCTTGACCCTCCTGGACTGTCTATTATGTAGTATTCTGTTTCTCCCCATTCGCTTTGTCTAATGGCGTCGCTTACTATTTGGGCAAACCTGTCCCCCGTCATTGAAACCGATTTTTCTCTTCCAGCAAGCAGGGACATGGAGAAAACTTTGACGCCTTTCCAAATGTAGGGTTTAAACTTCGCCTCTCTGGTTATCTCCATTTTATCGTTGACCTGTGTCATTTGGGCGAAGTTGCTGTTGTCGATGTCTGCGTCGATTAAGCCTACATTGTATCCCATTTCCTTAAGCCTGTAGGCTATGTTAAGGGATATCATGGTTTTACCTACCCCTCCCTTTGTGGAGCAGACGGTGACGGCTTTCAAGCTTCTTCCTCCTCTTCAATGAACTCTTCGTCGATAAATTCTAAAACGCCTTCAGAGGCTTTCTCCTCTTCAACCCGTTTAGGGGGTTTCTCCTCCTCCGGCCTTCCAAATATGATTTTTGCTGTTGTCACTATTGGTTTTTCCGCCATCTTCTCCTTTAATATTGCTATTCCCTCTGAAACAAGGTCTTCTTTGGTTCTTCCAACAACTGGGGTTTTCACTTTTTCCTTTAAATCCCTTAGCTCTTGATGCAGCCCCTTTATCGTCTTCCCCATTTTCTTTATAATCTCGTCCTTTTCTTTTATGGCAAGCTGATGTTCGAAATCCCTTCGCAGTTCGCTTGTGTGTTTCTCAACTGTTTTTTCTAAATCCTCTTTTGTTACAGTTGTAGAAGGGTTCGGCTGGAGGGAGGTTGAAACTTTTTCTTTAACCTCTTTAAGCTCGTCTAAAATTGCCTCTTTAAACTCTGTTATGGCGGCTGATATTTGCTGTGGAACCTCTTTTTTGAAGGCTATGAACTCCTTTTCCATCTCGTTTATCCTTTCTTCAATTTTGCTGAACCTTTCCTCAGTTTTCTCTTTCTCCTTTTTCTCTGAAAAGGTTTCAATTAACCGCTGCTCAAGCCTTGCCAAGTCTTCAGCTGTAACTGTTTTTTGAATAGGAGGCATTGACGGGTATGCGTGTTCAATGTAACGTTTAGGTTCAAACCATTCTTCCCCTTCCCATCCCCACCAGCCTTCCCTAGACCTGTTCACAATATATTTATACCCGTAGGGCTGCTCTCGCCTTCTTAGGGGATAGCTTATTTTGAATCCCCGTTCCGCAGCCTTTTTTTCTTCCTCTTCAAGCCTAAGCCAGTAGTCTTCAACAATGTCTGGGATAAGCCTTGGATCCTCTATTCCCGTAAACTTTCTGCTTAACTCTTCAAGCTTGTTTCCAAGGTCTGTCGGATGCCATCCTCCCCTAAGCTCGCTTTTGTTTACGAAAAACTCTATGGCTTCGTCTCTAACCTTATATTTTTTAAGAACTTCTCTAAGCACTTCTGTTGCGGTTAAAGGCCTCTCATACATTGGGGGAGACTCTTCTTCCCCTTCTTCTTCCTCCCCTTTTGAAGGTGTTACTTGGGGTTTTACGGTTTTTTCAGCTTTCTTCAAGCTGAGTTTTTCAACAGTTTTCAAGTATTCTTCAGGTATCTCCTTCTTTGAAACGGGCTGCCTACATATGGTGCAGACAGCGTAGTCTGCAGTTGGTTTAGTTTCAAAAACCTCTACAATTTCGCCACATTTTGGACAGGGAAAACCTTCCTGTAAACTTTCCTCCTCAGTTTCCTCCACTTTTCGACACCACTTTTACAAAAAATTTATTTAAATCTTCGTTTAAAACTTTTCGTTTAAACGGCCATGGGGGTTGTTGAATTGACGTTGAGGGGATGGGTTCTTGTTGCTCGTCCACCGCTTGCGGTTTTGGGTTTTTTGGCTGCTGTGTCAGCCCTAGCAATGGTTGGGGCTGGGTTAAGCCTGCTTTCTTTTCTGGTTGTTTTGGCTGTTGGGCTTGGAAACATGGGTTTCTGCATGTTAAACGAGGTTGTGGATGTTGAGGCTGACAGGCAGATTAAGGGTTACAAGCCGATTCCAGCTGGACTGGTTGATGGACGTAGGGTTTTATATGTTTCAGCAACGTTGATAGTTGCCTCTTTAGCTTTAACTGTTTTGGTTTTAGGTTTAACATGGGATTTTGTTGCTTTTGCAGTTGTGCTTGTTGCTGTGGCAGCGTGTTACGTTTACAATGTTAAGGGTAAAATGCTTGGGGTTTTAGGGAACGTAAGCCTGTTTTTTGCCTACGTCCTGCCAATTGTTTACATTTTACAGTTGTATGGGAAGCTTTGTGAACATGTTTTGTTTCCATTGGCTTTTGGACTGTTGGTTTTCGCCTACAACCTGGTAGTTCAATATCAGGATGTTCCGGGAGACTTGAAGGCTGGTTTAAAAACGGCAGCCATTGAACTTGGCGGATATACGGTTGTTGCTGTGGCTGTAACGTCGCTTTCAGCTGTGGCTGCGTTTGTTTTTTCAAACCTTAACGTGATGGGAAAGTTTGCCTTCGTAACGGTTGCATGGTTAGTTTTTGTTGGAGGGTTGTTTACGGTTTTTGAAGCTGAAAGCGACGTTTGCAGAAGGGGAGTTGAATGGTGCTGTAGGAGGTTTGGACGTATAGGATTGCTTGCTGCTTTTTCCCTGACACTGTTGGGGTGGTAGCTTAATGTGGCTTTTGGCTGTTTTTGTTTTAATAGGGTTTTTAGCCCAGATAGTGGACGGGTCCATTGGCATGGCGTATGGGGTTTTTTCAACCTCCTCCCTTTTAGCCCTATGTTTGGAGCCGGCTGTGGCAAGCGCAAGCGTGCATACAGCTGAAGTTTTCACAACGTTAACTTCTGGGTTAAGCCATTTCAAGGTTGGAAACGTTGATAAAAGGCTTTTTAAAAGGCTTGTGCTGCCCGGAAGCCTTTCAGCCTGTATAGGCGCCTATGTCCTTGTAAACTTTCCAGTGGAAACCGCTAAACCCATTATACTTTTATACCTTGGGATAATGGGTTTCGTTGTACTGTTAAGGTGTTTCAACGTTAACTTGGTAATGTATAAAATAAACAGGACGGGGCTGGCGGTTTTAGGCGGGTTTATGGATGCAGTTGGGGGTGGAGGATGGGGTCCCATTGTGACTTCAACTTTAATAGCTGACGGAGAAAACCCAAGCAAAGCTATAGGCTCAGCCAATTTAGCCGAGTTTTTCGTAGCAGCCTGTCAAACTTTAACGTTCACGTTTTTACTTGGTTTACAGAACCTACCCGTCACCGTGGGGTTGACGGTTGGAGGGGTTGCAGCAGCGCCCATCGGCGCCGTTTTATGCAAAAAAATTCCTAGAAAAGGTTTAATGCTTTCAACGGGTTTATTAATCATGTTTCTAGCTGTTAAAGGCTTAATGGAATTGTAGGCGCGGAGAGGTGGTGGGATGGGAATAGTTAACGTTGCGGTGGCCGGGGCAGGTGTTGCCGGAAGCCTATTAGCAAACCTTCTGGAAAACGACGGAGGTTACAGGGTAACTGTTTATGATGGAAACAGGATGAGGGGACATGGATGTGCATGGGGATGTTTTTACACGCTTTTAAAGGAGCAGCTTGGAAGGGTTGGGCTTAACGTTGACGACTACGTTTTATGTAAAACTGAAACCCTTGTCTTAAACGGTACGCCTGTAAAGCTTAGAAACGAGGTGGCTATAGACAAGCCTAAAATGCTTGAAGACCTTTACCCAAGCAGAAGAGTTGTTAAGAAACATTTACCAGACCTAAACGTTTACGGCGCCGACTTGGTTGTAAACGCCACTTCAGAACCCCTTACAAACCATTACACGATAATGACCCGGCAGTATAAAGTTGAAGTTGAAGGGGCTGAAAAACGGGTAGCCTACATAAACATGAACCCAAACATTGTGGGCTACAGCTGGCTTTTCCCGTTAGACGAGGATGGCGAAAACTATCATTTGGGGGCTGGATGCATAAACGTTGACCCCCATGTTTTAATTGGGAAGATGATGGAAAGGTACAGGTTTAAAGTTAAACGGGAAAAATGCTCATGCAGCAAGAGCATTAAAGTCTTAAACCCTGATAAAACTGTTTTAGTGAAGGATAAAGTTGTATGTGTTGGAGAGGCAGCTGGCTGCGTTTACCCAATAACAGGAGAGGGAATCATACCAAGCATGCAAAGCGCCAACATATTGTATAACGCGTTAAAGGATGGTTTTCCAAAAAGCTATGAAGAAAACATGGCGAACCAAATTTTAAACGGGCATAAAAAGGCTTTCAAAGTTTGGAGGTTTATGGATAAACATGCACGTTTAGCATGGCTTTACGGGTTTAGACATATGGCTGAAAGGGCTAAAGAAAGGTCTATGCCAGTTTTAAACGCTAAAACAAAACTGAAACTTTACCTTGAAATCCTATTCGGCAGTTGACATTCCCGCTGATTTAACTCGCTGGTTTCTTTAACTGTACGATTGGTGGGGGTCGTTTTCCAGCTTCCATTTCTTTTAAGGCTTGTTCAACTTCGGCCGGCATCCTCTTAAATTTTTCCGGAATCTCCGCCATGCTAAACCACATGGTTTTTATATCAAAGCATAGCGATATAAATTTTGGTGTTATGGGTTTGGCGTTTAGAAGGCGTATTGCTGAAAGGATTGCAGCTCCCCTTAAACGTGTAGGCATTGAAACGCCGATTCTCGACGAGGTTCCACGTAAAGCAGAGGTTTTGCATGAAGAGTTTTTTGAACTTGTTGGTGGCGGTCGAATAGCTGAAGCTGTTGAGGTTGGTGAGGTTGGGGGTCGGATAGCTGAGCGTATTCGGGTTCCAGTTTTCGCCCATGGCAAAGCTTACGGTGAAACGGCTGGGTTATGGTATAAGGTTAGTTTTCCAAGAAGGATAGGTAATCCAAGCGTTGTCTGTGTTGGAGAGGCGAGGACAACCGATTTTAGAAAGAGGGAGATTGAAAAAATTCCTGATTTAACGATAGGAAAAACTTCGCCTATCCCCTTGATAGAGAAAATTGCGATTCCACCTATAGACATCACGTTTACAAGGCCATACTTAACTGTTTTAACCGTTAACGACTTTATAGATGGGATTAAACGGTTTCTTGGAGACTGGGGTGTTTTTAACTGGATTAGGGATGCGATAGCCTGGGCTTATGGACATGTTGAGTACTGGGCCTACACCATCCTCTGGAAACGTTACGCTGAAAGTGTAAACAAAATGTTGGATGACATTTACAAAATATTCGACAGTATGCGGAAAGGATTAAGCGACATGGTAAGGCTGACTAACGATAGGCTTGAAGCCCTTCGGGTTGCCATAAACAACTGCATAGCAAGCATCAACGCTGGGATGGAGGGGTTGAGGACGGGAACAAACACGCGGGTTGAAACGTTGAGGACCAAAGTGAACGAAATCACAGGCGACATAATCCCAGCCCTTTACGACGCCTGCGGTATCCCCCTTGGCATGGCGTTAACCCCGCTTCACATCAGAAACGTTTCAGAGTTTGGGTTTGAATTTCAATCCTTTGGACAAACCACCTGCTACTGGATAGCGATAGGTTCCCGCGTCTAGGAGCTTAGACAATGTCCAAACAAAATGTTGAATTTTGGATCTGTGTTAAATGTGGACGCCTACACCTTCAACGCAACTGCCGATGCAGAGACTGTGGAAACACAGAAGCCAAAGAGCTGGTTAGAATAGATGTCGACGCTTAACCCTTCCCATGTTTTTCCCCTGAAGCCTCCGTATTTTATTTAACCTGTCCTATTTGTTTTGAAATCAAA
>WUQU01000090.1 GCA_009889605.1 Candidatus Bathyarchaeota archaeon
GTGTCGCTTCCAAGCGAGTGGGCGAAACAGAACAACATAAACCCCGGCGACCTAATTTTCATAATGCAAGAAAAAGACGGCACATTAAGAATTATGCCTGCAAACATGGCGCAAAAAGAAGAAGCTGAAGAACACATAATAAATGTTGACGCTTGCGACGAGAAAGGCATGCTTGAACGGATAATTGTTGGAAGCTATATTCTTGGGCGTGATGTTATAAGGGTAACATCATCGACCAGAATAGGAAAAGCGCACATCGATGAAGTTCGAAGAATCGTCCGGAAATTAATAGGCCTCGGAATCCTAGAAGAAACCCCTAAAAATATACTTTTACAATGTTTGGTTGACCCAACCAAATTTAAACTTGATATGCTGATAAGGCGGCTTTCCTCGATAGCATCTACAATTCTATCTGAAGCCATGCAAGCTTTGTGGAGAATAATGAAGCACTGGCAAATGAAGCAATTAACCGCGAAGACGAAGCTGACACTATTTTTTTACCTCGCAGTACGCCTATTACTCTCCGCACAAGTAAAGCCAGATATTGCAGAACAGGTAGGCGCCACAGACATTCTCTTTATACCAGCTGCACGCCTTATATTGCAACAATTAGAATTGATCGCAGACTACTCCGAGGACATGGCTAAAAAAATTGGCAATGTAGGAGTTTACAGAAACAAAATAACCGATGAGACTGTTCAAGAAATTTACCATCTTGGCGAATTGACACAAACCATTTTCCAAAAGGCAGTGGACTGCATTTTCACAGAAGAATTCAAAGTTGCCAACGGAGTATTAGAAATGCAACAGGTTCTCGAAATGGAAGCGGATAGGCTGATGAGGGAACTGCCTGAAATTCCATACCTTAGGGAAATTATTTCATGCTTAAGCAAAATTGCAGGTTTAGGCGCATCCATCGCTGATATAGCCATAAACAAGGCTTTAGAGAAGCCAAGTAAGGATGTGGAAAACATTATTCGGACAGTCAAACATGTGAGAACCATACCGCTGATGGCTAAAAAGAGCGGGTAACATTTTGCGATATCCTTGCGTTAATCTTAGCTTAACAAGCTTTAAAAGGATAAAAATATTTATTTATTATAAATAGAGATGCCATATGGACAACTTTGAAGAAGCATTGAAAAACATCGATGTTTTCTGCAAAGTTTTAATAGAGAAAATGCTTGAAAACGAAAGTGAAAACGAGAAGAGTCTAGATATTGAGCCTATGGAGAAACTCCTCAGAAAAAAATATGTTATAGAGGAGAAAAATGAGAAAACTCCTGAAGTTAAACACTTTATTCCCCTTCCCCACATAGAGGAACCCCTTATAGACATTTTCGAGGACGATACTTACGTGAAAGTTTTGGTGCAGTGCCGATGCAGAGAACAGAAAATAACTGTGAGCAAACATGATGATGGCTTGCAAATATGCCTAGAAAGCGAGTGTTGGAAGTTGAACATGCCAACCAGCCACCTGCAAGTTGAAAACATGATTATGAAATGTAATAACAATAAGGCGTTGGAAGTCGAAATTCCAAAACTTAAGACAAGCACATTCTAAAATTGCTATTAGGGCGCAGCTTTCGCTCTAACTTTTATTTGGCAGGATTCTTCGCTAGAACATTTTAAACACGTGTAGATAACGTCGAACTCGCTTTTTTGCGGGTTTTCCGGATTTACAATAAAAGCGAAACAGACATCACCCTTGTTTATGGTTCCTCCGCAACAGAAGCATTTATGCTCTTTAAGGGCAGTAACCTTCATCTTGCATCGGTAGAGTAAAAGAGTTGACGGGATATTAACATTTCTGAAAGCGTAGCAGGACAGAAAATAGAAAAGAGGCGCCTAGCCGATTTTTTCCAGCACCTTGTCAATTTTCACTTTGTGAAAGTCTAGGGCCAACTCTTTTGGTTCAACCCCTAAGCTTAGGCTCAGCAGTTCAGCATAGTGGATTATAGGCATGTTATATTCCTCTTTATAGGTGGTTTTAATGAGCATTTGCCCCAAGTCCAGTGTTAAGAAACAGAAGGGACAAAGCGTTGATATGCAGTCGGCGCCCACGTTGTATGCATTCACAATTTTGTCCCTTGCAATGGCTAAGGCTACATCGTCAGCATATCCCCTTAAAAGTCCTCCGCAACATTTTAGCTTATTCTTATACCATATGCTTTTTGCGCCTAAAGCCTCAATTAAAGTGTCGAATATGTGGGGGCGTTCAGGATCATCAAACCGTAAAAGTTCGCTTGGTCTTAGGAGGTGGCATCCGGAGAACGTTGCCACTTTCAGCTTGTCTAAAGGTTTGACGACACTTTGTTTTAGCTTGTCTAAGCCTACATCTTTCATTAGAACTTGCAGGTAATGCCTAACTTCCTTGCTACCTTTAAACTCTCGCCCTACATTGGAAAGAATCCTGTTCACACGGGCTTTTAGTGCGGCTTTCTCTTTTAAAAGAGTATTAGTCATTGCTAGGGATTCGAAGCATCCGGTGCAAAGCGTTACAATGTTTAGGTCTGCTTCTTCAGCTATGCATATGTTGTTAGCCGCTATGGCTAGGCTGGTTTCTAGATCTATGGAACGCAAAGGCGGAGGAGCACAACATGTCATACCTTCTAAGTCCACAAGCTCTATTCCAAGTTTTGTTAGGGCTTTTCTTGCTGAAAGCTCATACTGGGGTTGGCGAGCTGGAATTGTGCAGCCTAAAAACAACGCGTAACTGGTCATTGCGTCTCACCCTTCTTAGGCATTATCTTATCGAATCCCGTGGCTGAAAGAATCTTTTTCAAGGCTTCGGTTCCGGCAGGCTTAAGCGGCGGCAAGCCATAGTCTGCCCTTTTCTTTTCTAGGAATTTGGACATGGGAACTATGCGTCCTTCGCTTATCAGCGCATTTGCAAATTCTGTGTAAATATTTGGGATTTGACCTTCGCCTATGGCTATGTTTCTTAACGCGTACACGACATCGGCAATTTCAACTTTTTGTGGACAGCGCTCTTGACAGTTGTAGCATGAAGCGCAAAGCCAAATGGCGCCGTCGGTTAGAACTTCCTCTCTTTGCCCAAGAAGGGCCAGCCTAAGAACTTGTCTCGGGTTGAAGCGGTCAGTTACTTTCGCCACTGGACAACTGCTGGCGCAAGTTCCGCATTGATAGCAGAAGGTTATTGTCTCTCCGCCCAGTCTGCTAGCAATTTCTTTGGAAAATTCAACAGCAGTGGCTTTTTCCTGCTTTTCCTCAGCCATTTTATTCCCCTATACCAGTTAGGCTAGCTGAATCTGACCTAGTTTTTCCACCCTTTCAGTCATTACTCTTGCAGCTTCGGCGAACTTGTCACCCTCGATGTAAACTAAGTGGAACATTTCAAGTCTTTCAGGTTCTATGCCATACGCTTTAAGCAGCGTCTTAGCCAATTCAACTTTCTTCTGGGCTTTTTGGCTTCCAACTTCGTAGTGACAACCGTCAGGTTTGCACCCCACAATCATGACGCCTTGAGCGCCAACCTTAAAAGCCTCAAGGATATGCTGAACTTGAATTATACCAGTGCATGGAACCTTCAAAACCCTAACATTTGCAGGATAGCTCATCATAGCCATCCCAGAAGAGTCTATAGCTGCATGACCGCACTCTGAGCAAGCTATAGCCAGCACAAGCGGCTTAGATGTTCCATTAATAGAGAGTAAAGCCTTCATCTGGGCGGATATCTGATTTGGTCTCAGATGGCTAAGTTCTATGGCGCCCACGGGGCATGTGCCCACACAGACACCGCATCCTTCGCATAGAAGCTCTGAAACCCGCGCAACAAAATGCCCATTTCCAGTTGGCACGAGGCTTATGGCACTGTAGGGACATGTGACGGGGCAAAATTCGCAGTCGCCACAATAATCCTCGTTCACAAAGGCTACTTTCAAGTCCTTCACTATTTTGCCATGTGTGAGGAATTTAGCTGCTTTTAAAGCTGCTGAGTGAGCGTGAAGCGATGCTGTCGGAGCGTCTTTGGGGAAGGTGGCGCCTCCACAGAGGAATATTCCTCTGCGCTTTGTTTCCGTTGGCCTAAGCTTAGCGTTGTACTCTTTGAAGAAACCGTCTTGGGCTAGTTCTAAGCCAAGGATTTCTGCAAGCTCCTTGGCATCTTCGGATGGAACCATTGATGTGGCAAGCACCACAAGGTCGGCTTCAAGCTCTAGGAGTCTCCTTAAAAGTTCGTCTTCAACTTCCACAACCAACGTGTTTGTAGACGGGTCGTGCAGTATTTCAGCGGGTCTTCCTTTAACGAACTTTATCCCCATTTCTCGGGCTCTTTCATAATAGTATTCGTGTTCTCTTCCAGTTGTCCGAATGTCTATGTAGCAGATGGTTATGTCCGTTTCTGGGTATGCCGACTTAATTATTGTGGCGTGTTTTAGAGATATCATGCAGCATATGCTTGAACAGTAGGGGTTCCAACGCCGATCCCTTGAGCCTACGCATTGCACGAACACTATACGCTTTGCGGGTTTCTTATCAGAAGGCTTAATAATCAAGCCGTTTGTGGGCCCAAAAGCATCAATCATCCTTGCAAGCTCTAAATGGGTTATAACGTCTGGATATTCGCCGTAATGATATTCTTTTATGACGTTTGGGTCGTATTCCCTAAAGCCCGTGGCCACTATTATGCTGCCCACATTAAGCGTTAAATGTTCTGGCTTCTGGTCTAATTCAACAGCTTTTGTAGGACAAACCTCAACGCATTTAGCGCAGTCATAAAACTTGCACGCTTTCTCGTCGATGACGTATACTGGCGGATAAACTAGAGGAGTGTTCACATAAATGGCTTTGCGGTTTTTAAGCTTAGCATTGTATTCGTCAGGGACTTCCACTGGGCATACAGAAGCACATAAATTGCAAGCTACACACTTCTTTTCATTCACGTATCGGGGTTTACGCTCTATGGTAACCTTATAGTTTCCAGCGATCCCTTCAACCTTTACTATTTTAGAGTTTGTGAGAACGCTTAGGTTGGGAATTTCTGAAAACCCAGAGCGGTAAACACACTTTCTTGATGTTTGGGTTACGGTTTTTAGATCCGCCATTGGAGATTGTATGCATATGGCGCAGTCGTCTGTGGGGAAGAAACGCCCTGCCTTGGCGGCTAAACCGCCTAGGAAAGGCTCTTTTTCAACGAGGTATACCTGGAAGCCTATTTCAGCCAGGTCTTCAGCTGCTTGCATTCCAGCTATTCCGCCGCCTATCACGAGAACGGATTTAACTACTGGGAATTCCGCCTTCTCTATGGGCTCAAGAAGTTTGGCCTTTTCAATGGCGGCTAAAAGCATGGCTTTTGCTTTTTCCGTGGCTTTGGTAGGCGTGTCGCGATGAGGCAATGCACAATGATTTTTAAGATCTAAAACTTCCACCAAATGCGGATTAAGCCCCGCCTCCTCCACAGCCTTCGCAATGGTTATTTCACTAATTTTTGGAATATTTTCAGCGACAACTGCTCTGTTTATCTTATTGGTTTTCACGGCGTCAACGATGGTTTGGAGTCCTTGACCACGCCAAAACTCGCTGCCTCTTGCAACCAAAGCCACTCCATCCACGTTTTTTAAGAAGTTTATCAAAGCTTCAAAGTCGATAATTTTGGAAATTTGTCCTCCGCAGTCTGAAAGAAAAACTCCAACTTTAGCTTCTGCCATCACAAACTCACCTCTTCAAAGTCTGGACAAGCCTTTTTTGGCTGTCGTAGATTTCCACTTCAAGGGGCATTTGACCCACTGCAAAGTGTGTGGCACATGCGAAACACGGATCGTAAGCCCTGAAAGCCATCTCCACCATGTTTAGTATTCCATCAGTAACGTTGCCCTTTTTGATCAGCCCTTTAGCAGCGTTCTTAATGGATAGGCATATGCTTGGCGCGTTGTTCACTGTAGCCACTATAAGGTTCACTTTTTTGGCTAAAGCATTCTCGTCCAGCTGATAATGATGTATAAGTGTGCCTCTTGCGGCTTCAACTATTCCAACGCCTTCGCCGGGTTTACCAGGCTTATTGCGCACGTTCTTGCTTATTATTTCAGGGTCTGTTACAAGTTCTAGGGCACGTTCAGCTGCGTATAAAAGCTCTATAAGCCTAGCCCAATGATAAGCCAAAGTGCTGTGAACTGGTTTTCCGCCCAAAGTAGCATACATACGCGCGTATTCCTCTTGAGCTAGTGGCGTAGCCATTCCCTCCGCCGCATTAAGCCTTCCAAGGGGGCCTACACGGTATAATCCGCTTTCAGGACCGTCCACTAAGCCTTTCCAACCCACCTTCTTCAAGTATGGAAGCTTAACATACGTCCAGGGCTCAACATGCTCCTCTATAACGTCTAGATAGTCTTTTGGAGAAAACTTAACAAATTCCTTTCCTTCTGGGTCGACCACCCTCACGTTTCCGTCGTAAAAGTTCACCTTGTTATTTTTGTCAACAGTTCCCATGTAATAGGTTTTCAAAGTGTAGGGCTCGCTTTTGATTAGGTTCACGTAGTCGGTGTTTTTCAAAACTATGTCGTCGAAAAGTTTGAGGGAGAACTTGGCGAATTCAACGAAGCTCCGCACCATTCTTTCTATTTCTCGTCTTTCCTCTTCTGAAATGGGCCGTGCAATTCCGCCGGGGATACATGCGCTCACTGGGTGGGTGGCTTTTCCTCCTATAATTTCAGTTATCTTCTGTCCATAAGCCCTGTGCTTTATAACCTCCTTTCCTATTTCAAGACCGGCCTTTTCAATAACGCCTAAAACGTTTCGTTTTTCCGGAGGAGCATCTGGTCCTACAACAAAGTCTGGGCCGCCCAGATAATAGAAGTGTAATGTATGATCATAGAGGTAATAGCCGCAATACATAAGCTCTCTAAGCTTCTTGGCTGGTTCTGGCGGTTCCACATTGAAAGCTGCGTCTAAGGCTTTGGCGCCTGCCATGTGATGGGCCACGGGGCAGACTCCGCATATACGCGTTGTTATTATGGGCAGGTCTTCGGCTCTTCTGCCCTCGCAGAATTTTTCAAAGCCGCGGAGTTCTGGAACTTGGAAGTAAGCCTCGTCAACATCGCCCTCATCGTTTAGGAATATGGTTATTTTTCCATGGCCTTCAAGTCTTGTCATTGGGTTTATAACTATCTCTTTCATTCGCGCATCACCCTCCTTCGCAGAATCGAGTTTGCAAGGGAATACTTGTAAAAAGTGCCAACGGGGTCAACAACTTGTTCGAGGACTTTTGGGTCTGCGGCTATTGATGCAAAGGCGCTTATCATGGCTGCACCTTGGTCTGGCACTTTAGGCGCAGGGCCGCCGCATCCAGTGCAAGGTATGTTAGCCTTCAAACATTGAGCACCGCACCCGCCTCGCGTTGCTGGCCCCATGCATATAACGCCTTGGTCTAAGAAGCATGTTTTAAAGTCGTCTTCAATTTCATAGACCCTTTTTAGTTGGGCGATTTTTCTCTCCTTTTTCTCTCGGGAGCATTCGTCACATACTGACTTGTTAAGGAGAAAGCTTGAGCCTTTAGGCGGTAGTTTTTCGTTTAAAATGGCTTCTAATGCCTCAATTATTCTTGGAACTGGGGGAGGACAGCCTGAGATAAAGTAGTCCACGTCGACGGTTTGCGCCAATGTTTTAACTGTGTCGTAGAATTCTGGGAGTTCAAGTTCTCCTTGTGCAACTTTGAAATGGGTTTTGGGGGTTACACGCTGAGGATTGCTCGTAGAAGGAGTTTCGAAGTATGCCCTCTCAAAGATTTTCTCTTTGTTCCATAGGTTGCCGAGGCCTATGACGCATCCGTCGCAGGCGCATGAACCGAAAGCTACCAGAATCTTTGATTTCTGTCTCAAAAGTTTAGCCATTTGCTCGTTTTCAGATGTTCTTATGGCGCCGTTAAAGAAGCATACGTCTATGCTTCTATCAGGCATGGCTTCAACATCTTTATATTTGACGTCTAAGGCTACAGGCCAAAATACAAGATCTGCCTTTGCCACAACATCCAAGATTTTCTCGTTTATATCTAATACAGCTATTTCGCAGCCGCCGCAACTCGCCGCCCAATAGAAGGCAAGTTTTAGTTTATCCATTTCACCACCATTTTTAAGCATCTTCTCAATGAAAGAATTAGAATAATTATAGTTTCTTTAATTTAAATTTAGCCGTTAGTAAATAGAAAATAGACCATGCGCCAAATTTATAGCATATTTAAGTGAAAATTGAGTGAAACCCCACTTCATGGGCAAAAATTACCCACTTAAGGCCTCAGCCTTTTCCTGCGATGCCTGCTGTCGTGTCTCAGCCGCCTTTTCAGCCTTCGAAACACTTTCAACCTCTTCGCGCTCAGCACTCATTTCTTCTTTTAGGCTCAAAACTCCTTTAACTGTGCCGTCTTCTTGGTATTGAAGCGTAAAGCCCATTTTCTTTGTTAAATTTATGGCTTGACGGTTGTCCGGAAGCATTATAGCGTAAAGGGTTTCAACTCCCATGTCCCTAGCGATTTCAATGACGTAATCAACCATTTTCGTGCCTAAGCCTAGCCCCTGCCATGGATCTGCTAAAATGAAAGCTATTTCACCCTTTTTCCTGTCCGGCTCTAGGCTTACTCTGGCAACGCCAAGAATTCGCCTACGGCCTTCCTCGTTAAGTTCAGCCACTATGGCTATTTCCCTGTCATAGTCGATGTTACAGTAGCGCACGCTCACTTCATGAGGCGTGTCCTTTATTATTTGGAAAAACCTGTAGCGTATGGATTCTTCAGAGAGGTTTTGGAACATTTCAAGCCAAAGCGGTTCATCTTCGGGTTTTATGGGCCTCAACAGAACTGTCCGACCGTCTCGAAGCTTCCACAAAGTTTCATATTTTTTGGGGTATGGGCTTATTACTAAATGCTGGTGAGGCTCAACTTTCTGGAAGATTAAATCCTTGTCCACGGCTATCCGAGCGTCCAAGACATAAGCCTCTTTCTCATCTACCAAAAGTGGGTTAATGTCCACTTCTTTTATTTGGGGAAAATCAATAATCATCTGAGAAAAACGCACAAGAATTTCCTCAAGAAGTTTAATGTTGGCCGGCGGCATGTTCCGATACCCTTTAAGAAGCTGGTAGACTTTTGTTTCCTCCATCAACCGCCTTGCAAGCGTCTGGTTTAAAGGCGGCAGTCCTATAGCATAGTCTTTAAAGAGTTCTACGCCTATGCCGCCCATCCCAAAGAGGATTACAGGGCCGAAGAGGGGGTCTTTTTTGGCGCCTATTATGACTTCGTATCCTTTCTTCTTAATCATGGGCTGGACTGTAACGCCGAGGATTTCAGCATCTGGGTTATACGCCCTAGCATTTTTAATTATCCGTTCAAAAGCTTCTCGCACTTCGGCTTCGCTGTTTAAGTCGAGGACAACGCCTCCAGCATCGGTTTTATGAGTGATTTGTGGAGAAAGAATTTTCAACACTACTGGATAGCCGATCTGCGAGGCGCTTTGCACGGCCTCGTCTGCTGTCCTGGCAACATAAGTTTTTGCAATGGGCATTCCGTAGTATTCAAGAAGTCTTTTAGCTTCAATCTCTGTCAGCAGTTCTCGGTTTTCCATGACAGCGTTCCGCATAGCTACTAATATTGGGCGTTTCGGAGGTGAAATGTCAACAGGCAATTCTTCAGGAGTCTCGTAAAGCAGTTCAAGGTTTCGCTTGTACTGGTACATGTAAAGATATGTTCTTACGGCTTGTTCAGGCGTTGAATATGTTGGAAGCCCATTTTCGTTTAAAATGCGGTTTGCCTCTTCCACCGCTGCGCCGCCCATAAATGATGTTAAAATTGTTTTGTTATGGTACCGTTCCTTTTTGTAAACTTCAACTATACCCTTCGCTACTTTAACAGAATCGGTGACTGCTTGTGCCGTGTAAATAACTAGTACGCCATCCACGTTCTCGTCTTTAAAGCAAGCCTCTAAAACTGCACTATAACGTTCAGACCCGGCGTCGCCTAAAATATCAATAGGGTTTCCATGGCTCCAGTAAGGAGGGAGAATGCTGTTGAGATTCTCCATGGTCTGCAGGCTCAACTTTGCAAGTTTGCCACCTCTGGCTATAAGCGCGTCCGTAGCCATAACCCCAGGACCGCCAGCATTAGTCACTATTGCCAGATTCGGCCCTTTTGGCAGTGGCTGCAGTCCCAAAACTTCAGCACAGTTAAATAAGTCAGCTATTTCTTCAACACGCACCACACCTGCACGTTTAA
>WUQU01000091.1 GCA_009889605.1 Candidatus Bathyarchaeota archaeon
TACGGAACTTGTGCTGGACTTATAGTCTTGGCCAAAGAAATAGAGAATTACCCGCAAGAGTCCTTAGGGGTAATCAACATCAAAGTGAGGAGAAATGCATACGGACGGCAAGTAGACAGCTTTGACGAAATGGTAGAAATCAAAGGTTTTGACAGACCTTTCAAAGCGATATTCATCCGCGCTCCAAGGGTTGAAGAGTGGGGAAATGAAGTTGAAACATTGGCTTTCTTAGACAAGCACCCAATTATGCTCAGGCAAAAAAACGTGCTCGTCACATCGTTCCACCCAGAGCTAACAGACGACACAAGAGTACATGAATACTTCTTAAGTATGGTTAAGGAGTACAGGAAATAAGCATATTTATCGAGAATTTATAAAAAATTCACAAGGGGCGAACAATTCGCCCCTTTTTTGTTTGAAGAATACTAGATTGAACGCAATTTTGTTTTTAAAAACAATTTTGCTATAATACAGGTGGTTAGTCGCCCAAAATTTCAAGTGTTGTCTCACCATCCAGAAAAACGAATATGAACGATTTGGAGGATATTTTCGAAGATATCAATTAATTTAGATTATATTTGTCCAATTTTTCTATTTGACACATTTGTTGTGTCTGGTAGAATATTAAAGAAAAAATGGAGTATTTTTGTCTATTTTGGCACAAGAACAATAATGCAAGTCTTGCGATCTTGTTCATTTTTATATTCAATACTTTGTGAAAAAAATATCATCTATTAAAGGGAGGGATGTGCGTGAATTTTTCGGTACTCATTGTTACTTTTTTCACATGGTTGTTGTTAACGTGGTCCCTTGATGTTCAAGAGGTTATTGTTGGATTAGTGGTATCGTTTGCTATTTCCATTATTTTCAAACGCTACTACAACATCAAGTTCAACGCCAAGTTCGTACCCGGACTTTTCAAGTTTTTCTTTGTTTACATACCGGTTTTCGTTTGGGAGATGCTGAAAGCAAATTTTGACGTCGCTTCAAGAGTGTTGGACAGTAAAGTACGTGTTAAACCGGGGTTTGTTAGAGTTAAGACATCTTTGAAGGGTGATATTGCCAAATTGACGCTCGCCAATTCGATAACCCTAACACCAGGAACGATTGCTGTTGACATGAAAGATGACGAGCTTTACGTACACTGGATAGAAGTTGGAGGTACCGATGAGAACTCAAAACGCACGTTTTATGGTAGACTTGAAAGGTTCTTGAAGGGGGTGTACGAATGAGTGGCTCTCTTTTAATCGATTTAATTGTCTTTGGATTCACTGGACTCGGTATTTTCTTAACGCTCATCAGGTTCTTGCTCGGTCCAACGAGTTTCGAAAGATTGGTCGCTGTGGATATGATGAACGTCATGTTCATAGGCGTTCTAGTTATGATTGCGTACATATTCAAGAACAATATGTACATGGATATTGCTTTGCTATACGGTTTACTCACTTTTATCGAGACTTTAGTCTTTGCTCGCTATCTTGAAAATCGGGCAGCAAAGACTGCGGACGGTGATAAGAGATGACTGAGATAATAAGAGAAATCGTAGGCTATACGCTCACCGCGCTTGGTGCGTTTTTCTATTTCCTTGCAGGTTTAGGTTTGATTAGAATGCCGGATGTTTATACAAAGCTCCAAGCTTCAACAAAGGCAACGACTCTCGGAACCTTTTCTATCGCGCTTGGGATAGGTATTCTCAATCCAGAATTCTTCGGAAAGTCGATTATATTAATCGCCTTCGTAGCCCTAACAAACCCTGTTGCATCATCTGTAATGATTCGAGCAGCTTACAAAAACAACGCACCCGCATGCAAAGAGACTTGTATTGATGAAATAGCAGAACTAAAAAACAATGCGGTAGAAAAAGCTGTTACGGGTGGTGAGGGCAATGAGTAATTTGAAAGAGTTTTTAACAAGTTTAGAGCTCATCGATTATGTATCTTATTTGGTCGGCGGATTGATGGTAGTCTTTGGAATCTTTGCCGTTGA
>WUQU01000092.1 GCA_009889605.1 Candidatus Bathyarchaeota archaeon
AAAAGATTATAAAGAACGAAGAGATTCCATTCTCTGAACTGAGGGTTGTTGATGAGGAAGGAAAAGCTGTTGGTGTAATGTCTAAGAGCACAGCAATTGACTTGGCAAAATCAAGAGGGTTAGATTTGATTTTGGTTGCACCAAATGCTCAACCACCAGTGGCAAGAATTTTGGACTACGGTAAATATAAGTACGAACTTGCAAAGAGAGAGCAGAAGGCAAAGAAGAACCAAAGGATAATAGAAGTTAAAGAAATGAAATTTAGAACCGCGATAAATGAACATGACTATCAGACAAAACTTAAGCACATTAAACGGTTCTTGGAAGAAGGTAACAAGGTTAAGGTTACCGTGATGTTCAGAGGCAGAGAAATGGCATTCATGGACAAAGGGAAGGAGATATTAGATAGAATTGCGAAAGATATAGCTGATATCGGTAATGTCGAAAAAGAAGCGAAGGTTGAAGGCAGAGATATGTGGATGGTTCTTAAACCCAAGAATTTGTAAGAATAGAATAAACTTTTACAGGAGGGATGAGTCATGGCTAAGCAAAAGATGAAGACAAGCAAAACCGCAGCAAAGAGGTTTAAAGTAACAAAGAATGGAAAAATAATGAGAAGGCATGCAAATGCGTGGCACAAAACTGGAAAGAAGAGAAGATCAACGCTCCGCGCTTTAAGACTCGAAGATGTAGTTGCAAGTTCTGATAGCTCAAGAATCCTTAGACTTCTTGGAAAAAAATAATCATAGGGAGGAATAGACATGCGAGTAAAGAATGCTGTAAATGCTAAGAAGAAAAGAAAAAAGGTTCTGAAATTCGCCAAAGGATTCAGAGGTGCACTCGGCAGAAGATATACCCTTGCAAAACAATCCTATTATAGAGCTCTTAAATTCGCTTTCGACGGAAGAAGAAACAAGAAAGGGAATTTCAGAAAGCTCTGGATAACAAGAATCAATATAGCAGCGAGAAATGAAGGCTTGAAATACAACGAACTCATCCACGGATTAAAGTTAGCAAACGTAACCATAAATAGAAAGATGCTTGCTGAGCTTGCAGTCAACGATCCAGTGAGTTTCAAGGAATACGTAGCGATTGCGAAAACGGCTCTTGGAAAATAATTGATAATGATTCTCAGCATCAAGGGGCTTGAATAAGCCCCTTGTTTTTATAAAAATCTACAATAAGGAGGAATTAAATTGCAGAACTCCACAATTGATAAGAAACTTCGCCAAGTTGCAATAATAGCTGTGGCAACGAATTTACTGCTCGCAGTACTAAAAGTGACCGTTGGGCTGATTTTCAAGAGCATGGCGGTTTTAGCGGACGGTATAGACACATCTACCGATATCCTGA
>WUQU01000093.1 GCA_009889605.1 Candidatus Bathyarchaeota archaeon
AAATAGAAATACCAGAAGTTGGAAGTTTACTGTTAGTAGAAAATGCTGGAGCGTATGGTTACTCGATGTCAAGTAACTATAACTCAACTTAGAAACCCGCAGAGGTACTGATCACTTCAAATGGTGAAGCAAAGCTCATAAGAAGAAGAGAGACGTATGATGACCTATTCAGGACAATCGTATAGAAACAACTTCAAGTAGTTTAATCTTGAAAAATTTTTTGAAATACCCTATTGACAACTCCCGGAATGTATGGCAAAATATTGCTCGGTCAGTGACGAAAACTGACTCAACAAAAAGACGGGGACGTGGTGCAGCCTGGTTAGCACGCCGGTCTGTCACACCGGTGGCCGCGAGTTCAAATCTCGTCGTCCCCGCCAACAAACGGGACCTTAATGGTCCCGTTTTTCTTTATGATTCCAATGAATTCAATGGCCAAACAAGAAAATCGAAGGGGGTAGACGTGATGAGAGTTGAGCTTTATAACTGGCGCTATGAAAGTCTTGCCGAACAATTGTCTAAAGAAATGAAGAAAAGATACTTTGATGTATTTATTGCCCGCTCAAAGGAAGAATTACTTGAGACGGTAAAGAGTATAATTCCTGAGGGTGCTTCTGTTTCTAATGGTGGTTCTTTGACTTTAGCAGAAACCGGAGTCTTGAATTTATTGCGTAGTGGAAACTATGTATATTATGATAGAGCTTCAGCGCAAACTATACAAGAAAGAAAAGAAATTGAATTACAGTCTTTCACCGTTGATTATTATCTTTCCAGTGCAAACGCCATAACAAATGACGGAAAGCTTGTATTTTTGGATGGAAATGGTAACAGAGTCGCAGCAGTTTTGTATGGTCCAAGAAATGTTGTGATTATTGCAAGTGTTAATAAGGTTGTTGAGGATGTTGAAAATGCACGTCGAAGACTACAGTTTATATCGCCTATGAATTCCAAGAGATTGAACTTGGAGACTCCATGTATAAAGACCGGCTACTGCGTAGATTGTAGCAACAAGCAAAGAATTTGCAACTACTTTGTGGTAGTGGAAACGTCGGCTCGACAACCTGGGCGAATAAAAGTTGTACTCACAACATTCGAAAGTGGTTTATAGACTGAAGAACGATGTTCGCTATTCAATAATTACCTTTGTGAAACGATATCAATTATTCCTTGATTAATGAAAGGAAAAGTGATATAATTGTGAAAGATATAACATGCATTATGATTATTAAAGA
>WUQU01000094.1 GCA_009889605.1 Candidatus Bathyarchaeota archaeon
ACGTCTTCTGGTCTCATTCGTAAGCCTACTACTCCTTGCCCTCATTACAACATCAATTGTTTTCTACTTGGATGGTAAGCAAGGGGAGAATCTTCCCTTTTCATTATCAACCGGAGAGTCAGTTATAGTATTCTTAATAGGTTCTTTATTTATTGTATATCCCATTTTTATAGTAGCTTTTGCATTACCTTTTTTAATTCTGATGCATTTGGGAATAAGAATTGGAATCCGCACATTGGTTTACCTAATTACTGGATCCATATGTATGTTGATACCTACTATGTTAAGCAACTATGGATTTTTTTATGTCGTGATAGCTTTAATCTTTGCCTTGATCGACTTCGCATGGTCAAGAAGAAGTACAGCGATGGATTCGGAGAATTGAAAAATAGTTATGCGGTTATGGTTGTACCTCCTTCCTTATTTTCACCCTCTATTATGCAAGGGCAAAAATAAAAAATGAAGGAGAGTAACAAAATGGCAAACTATGAATACTACCCTTGGAAGCACATCCCTGCTGCGCTTGATGAGCTGCACATCATTAAAACATCGTTAAGTAACATTAAATCAGAAACAATTCTTCGTCCATTAAATAAAACCTCTTATG
This sequence comes from Candidatus Bathyarchaeota archaeon, assembly GCA_009889605.1. Taxonomy (GTDB): domain Archaea; phylum Thermoproteota; class Bathyarchaeia; order Bathyarchaeales; family Bathycorpusculaceae; genus WUQU01. The sequence continues at coordinate 608 of WUQU01000094.1, forward strand.
TTGGTATTAATGGTGGATTCTTCGAAGCGACACAAGGTTACGACAGCCCACCAACCGGAGGTTCTTCGATAATTTATGTGCGTGGTGAAGAAAATCAAACGGTTACCTATGAAGGGCGGACGCTTAAAAAGAACTACCTATCCAACACTTCGATCAATGGTAATGAAATCTCCAGAAAAACAGCTGTGTTTTATCGAGATATGAATGGCTCACTTAAAGCTGCTCATTTATATGTTAAAAATGTAAATGAGGTTTACTCATATTATCCGAAGTCAACGGTTGAGATGGTAATCGGAGGTAATGATTACAATCTGGAGAGCTGGGGAGGCTCATCTATCAAAGGAGAGCTTGGATACTACCTCCCTATTCAAAGATCCGTCTTAGCCTGGAAAAACAATGATGCTTACCTTATTGCAGGTAGTGGAAGCGTACCATTTATGAGAGATATTATGGATAACCTCGGTTTGAATGCGGTAAATTCGATCATGCTTGAGGGGTCTGGATCAACTCAAATGCAAATTGATAACCCGCGAAGAAATCCAGTGAACAGCAATCGATATGTCTATAACATGATTCGTGTAAAAACGCCTTAATAATCTAAATCGCCCTTGCTCATTTTAATATGGGCAGTCCCAAAGTTCATCTTCAATGACTTTTAGGACTGCCCTATTCTTATATTATGCCATTCTGCATTGTGAAGCTGAATCCCAGAAACCTCCGCTTCCATGGCCGGTCACCACG
>WUQU01000095.1 GCA_009889605.1 Candidatus Bathyarchaeota archaeon
CATTCCGCACATACTGCCTTATACTTTGCTTGTGTTTCGCATAATTCGTGTTGGATATTGCTTTCAAGCTCTTTTATTTCGGTTTTTGTTAACGCCTTTATCTTTTTAAGCTCTGATATTTCGCTGTAGCTTACAAGGGTTATAGCTGTTCCTCCCCGTCCAACCCGGGCGGTTCTGCCGATTCTGTGAAAATAAACCAGCGCATCTAAAGGAACATCACAGTTAATTATGTGGGTTACATCTTGAATGTTTAAACCTCTTGCAGCTACATCTGTGGCGACCAGCAAGCGAATTTTGCCTTCTCTGAAACTTTCCAAGGTGAAATCTCTCTTAGGCTGCGCAAAGCCTCCGTGTAAGGGTTTTGCCATTTGCCCATTCAAGCTTAATCTTTTAGCAAGCATGCTGGCGCCATTACGTGTCCTGCAGAATATTATAGCCCTTCCAATGTGGTTTTCTTCTAGGATACTGCACAACGCTTGAAATTTGCTTTTCGGGTTAACTATCATGTAATATTGGCTTATCTTAGTGTGCGCTATTTCATCTTTGCTTACCAGTATTTTCTCAGGGTTTCGCATATACCGGTCGCATAAGCTCATCACTGTCTGATCTATGGTTGCCGAGAAAAGGCTTGTCTGCCTATCTGACGGGACCCTTGAAAGTATAAATTCTACGTCTTCCCTAAAGCCCATGTCAAGCATCCGGTCAGCCTCGTCGAGAACAACCAGCCTCACGCCTGTTAGATTGATTGTTTCACGTTTAATATGGTCGATGACGCGGCCAGGTGTGCCAACAACAACGTGAACACCTCTTTTCAATGCGTCAACTTGCCACTGAATAGATGATCCGCCGTAAATTGGCAAAACCTTGAGCGGGGTAAACCTGCCTATTTGGCTGATGTGGTCTGCAACTTGAACCGCAAGTTCTCGAGTTGGATCTAAAACCAAAGCCTGAACCTTTTTGTTCGTGAAATCTATGCGTTGAATAAGCGGGATGCCGAAGGCGGCGGTTTTGCCGGTGCCCGTTTGGGCTTGTCCAATAACATCCTTGCCTTCAAGCAGAGGAATTATCGCTTGAGCTTGTATTGGGAAAAGATTTGTGAAGCCAAGCTCCTCTATGCCGTCTAACACTGCGCTGCTTAGGGGCAAGTCTTTAAAGTATTTTATCTGACTCATTTCATTTCCTCCTTTAATCGCAAAATTCATACGCGCTTTTCGAAAGCCTAAAAGCCCTCATAAAACTCCGTATGAGCCTTTGCAGTCCCTCTACAACTCGCACCCCACTATAAAAGCTTTTAATGTAAAAACTCTCTTCGGCACGTTTTTCATGGCTTACAAGACTTTCCACGTTGCAACGACATTTGCAAGAACCGCCAGGGGCGATTAGATTCGTTAAGTGCATACATGCGAAAGTTACGGCAGCGAGATTAAAAAGAAGGATAAACAAGCCTAATTGCCCTAATTGTTGGAGAAGCCAAATTATGGGAATGTTTATTAGTGTGCAAGCCTCAATTATTTCGGTGGAGGTTTAAGTATGCCTAAAATTCTCGTCATTTATGACAGCCGAACGGGAAATACTGAAAAGTTGGCTGAAGCAGTGGCAAAAGGAGCCCGTAAAGTTTCAGGAGTTGAAGTGGTGTTGAAGAAAGCGCGAGAAGTCACGCCTAAAGATTTGGCTGAGGCAGCTGCTTACGCTTTTGGTTCGCCGTCCCATTTCAGCATAATGTCCGGAGAAATGTTAACCATGTTTACAAACATTTATCCTCATAGGCAGGAGGTGGCAGGCAAACCAGCATGCGTGTTTACAACAGGCGCCGGCAGCCAAGTAACAGCCTTGGAAAATATGGATCGAATACTTGGCAATTTTAACCCTAAATGGATAAAGCCTGGAATAGCCGTTGATGGGACGCCTAAAGCAAAGGATTTGGAACAAGCGGAGAAGCTTGGAGAAAAACTGGCGAAAGCCGCAACCGCCGAATAATTAGCTGAAATAAACCTTCTTTTTTTATTTTGAGGCAGATTTTATGAAGTGTATAGGTTTCGGTAAGGCCTATGGGATGATGGCACTATTTTTTTAAACTCTTGCGCGGCTATCTCGTGGAAATTAAAATTGAAGAAGTCACAAAATTGTTTAACTAGGCTATTGATAACTTGCAAGTCACTTTTGTCAACATCTACAAGTCTGGCGCCCTTTCCGACATGGGGTTTTTCTCCGTGGATGTAAATGATTCCTCCATGCATTCCTGTGCCTATAAACTTCGTATCACAAGGTGCTTTTTCACTTAAACCTAAATTCAGTATGAGGATTATTCCGCCTGCCATGTACTCTCCCAGAAAGTCTCCGGCACATCCGCCCACAACTAAAACGGGTGCAGCGTGATAGCCTTTCATGTGGATTCCAGCGCGGTATCCTACATTATCGCGGATAAAGATTTTTCCTCCTCGCATGGCATAGCCGGCAACGTCACCTGCACAACCGTGAACAACTATTAAACCTTCGTTCATGGTGTTACCGCACCCGTCTTGCACATTTCCATGAACAACTATTTGAGGGCCTTTCATAAAGGCGCCAAGATTGTTCCCGGGTGTTCCGTAAATTCTGAACCTCACGTTGTGTTTTAAGCCCGCTCCTATATATCGTTGACCACAAACATTTTGCAGGTTAAACTCGTTGAACCCGTTGTTAACCAGTTTTTTTATTAACGCGTTTA
>WUQU01000096.1 GCA_009889605.1 Candidatus Bathyarchaeota archaeon
GAAGGAGTTTTGAACACAAACACCATGATCGTTCTTTCCAGAGGATAGCCATGCCCGAAAACATTTCAAAATTAAAAGTGTAAAAGAACTTTCGAAACAAAAGATCTTCTAAAATTCCGCTTTACGTTTTCTATTTGTTCGCCGACGACTTCTATTTTTTCCAAGTGACATGTTCCAAGCCCCTTTTTCTCAGCCAGAACAAGATGTTTAACTTCCGTGGGCGGCACTCCCATAACCGCGGCGCCGACGGCGTCGACAGCCACGGGGGCTGCGCCTGCTATGACCAGGTTCATTTCCACGGGGTTTCCGCTTGTTTCATGGCCTCCCCAGCAATTATTCCATCAATTACTGTTAGGCTTGGCTTTAATGCTGAAGCTAAATCCGCTATGTTTTCGTTTAAATGCCCGTTGTGCATTTTCCCTTTCACTGCTAGTGCGCCCATCATGTTTTCAGGCCAAGCGTGACTGTGGCCATTCTGTGAAGCTTTAGCTTTGGAACGCTTATCACAATGCTTTCGAGGGTTGTTTTGGCCACCTTAACCCTTTTCAGCGAAAGGGGATTAGGCGGATAGGCTTCAACAAAAGCGTCCTTGTTTAGGTCTACAAGCTTCAAGTTCCATCTTTCGCCAACCTTGTCTATCCCAGCGTTTGTAAAAGCCTGGAAGGTGTCTGCAAACCCGCTTCCCTCACCGATGAGGATATCACCTTTTCCATGTTCTTTCAAAAACTTTACAACGCCCTCGACAACTCTGCTGTCAGTCGTAATTCCAGTCAAAGGATGCTCAGCGTTTATGTAGTTAGGCTTAATCAAAACTGGCTTTTCAGCATGTAAAACAGCGTCTAAGTCAGCCTCTATCATCCTAAGAGCCTTAACAGTAGATTCCACAGGGTTTAAGCCTTTTACTATGGCTACTCTGCTCATTTTAAGAGACTCTCATATAAAGTCAAAGTCAAATTGAAAGTGCCGTTTGAATGTTTCTTTTGCCAATTCAAAATCTAGTCAATTTTTAAGTGGAAAACTTTGCAGTGTATTGCAATATTTTTAAATTAAGCCTTGCGGAGACTTTCTTTATGCATGAGTGGGCTTTGGCTGAAGCAGTAATTTCTACGGCTTCTCAGATAGCGGAAAAGGAAGGCTTAAGGGCGATTAGCGAAGTTAAAATAAAAGTCGGCGAGCTGCAGCAATTGGAGCTTGACATTTTCGAATTCGCCCTATCCCAGCTTAAAACTGACATTTTCAAAAATGTCAAATTCGTCATAGAAACTGTTAAGGCTGAGTTGAAATGCAGAGTCTGCGGCTATGAATGGGCTTTCAGCAGGGCTAGGCTGAGCGGTGACTCTGCTGAAGCCATACACTTTGTTCCAGAAACCATACACGCGTATATTAAATGTCCCAAATGTGGCAGTCCAGACTTCGAAGTTTTGAAGGGCAGAGGCGTGTGGCTTGAAAGCATAAGAGGAGTGAAATAGCCTTGGACCCGCGAATCACCATAATAAGCGAAAGACTGAAGCCTATAAAGCGTATAATCGCAGTTTCAAGTGGTAAAGGCGGGGTAGGCAAAAGCCTTGTAGCCTCTACTCTTGCTTTGATTTTGGCGAAGAAAAACTATAAGGTTGGGCTTTTTGACGCGGATTTCACAAGTCCTTCAACCCATGCCATTTTAGGCGTTGAGACAGTCCAGCCAAAAGAGGAGAAGGGCATAATCCCGATAGAAACTCATGGTTTAAAGTATATGTCGATTGTGGCTTATTCCCGTGAAGAGGCTTTACCGTTGCGCGGCATGGATGTTTCAAACGCCCTAATCGAGCTTTTTGCAGTAACCCGATGGGGCGAACTGGATTTCCTAATAATTGACATGCCGCCTGGAATAACCGATGCAACCCTTGACCTGATTAAACTTGTTAAGGGGATAGAGTTTCTCATAGTGACTACCCCGTCCCCGTTGGCTTTCGAAACTGTCAAAAAACTCGCCAAGTTGCTGGCAGACTTGAAAGTTCCAATTATAGGCGTGGTTGAGAACATGAAAATGAAGGAAAGTTCACTCATAAAACAGCAGGTTACAGCGATGGGGCTTCCTTATCTCGGAGAAGCTCCTTTTGACCCAAAAATTGAAGACGCCTTGGGACATGTGGATGCGCTTATGGCGACGGTTTTCGCGCGGAAATTATGTGAAACCGTTTCCAACGTTTCCCTTATTTCGCCTAGAAAACTGTAACTGGCAATTTACTGCTTAGCCTTTTTTATGTTTTCTCTGCCCTGCTGTTGTTGTTTTCGCCTCGTTTGCTGTTTTCTTTCTTGGCATTAAGGCTTCTTCTATGGAGTTCGCTTTCCTCAACTCGTTCATATACCAGCTTCTGTCACGGGAATAGTGTATGCCGCTGCCTATCCCAAAAACTATTAGGGTTAACCCGCATATTATGAGGGCTAAGCCTAAAACTGCCCCAGCATGGTTTTCAGCATAGTATGGAACAAACACAAACCATTCCGGATTTTGTCAAGCAGTGAACTAATCATCAGTGTTTCCAGCAAGCCGCCTACAAAGAACACCGTTCCAGCCAGAAACATTAAATACGCAACTGTTTCATTGTGCCTTGACTCTTCAGCTTTTTCGTGAAGATAATCTCTGAAGGACATGGCTCCTCGTTATCTAAAGTATGGGGCACACACCTAAATCTTATTAAACTGGAATAAATATTGCAAAAACGAATTGAAAATATCCAAAGGAGAACATGCCAAGCTTTGCCTCCCATTAAAGCGGTGATTTTCGACTTCATCGGCACTTTGGTAAGCGTTAAAGGCTACAACCTAGAAGTTTCAAAAATGAAGCTTTACAAGGCTTTGTGCGAGGCCGGATTTAACGTTGAACACGAAAAGTTTCTGGAAGCTTACACACAAGCCCATGAGAAATACCGTGTTATCCGCTACCAGCAACTTGTTGAGGTTACTAACGCCATTTGGATTTCAGAAGCCCTAAACCTTCTAGGGTTTAAAACAACCCCTGAAGATTCACGGATAAAAACTGCAGTGAACCTTTTCTTTGAAGACTATTTAAGCTCGCTTAAGACACGGAAAGGCGCTAAAAAATTGTTAAGTTGGCTTTCTATGGAAAACTATAAGCTGGGCTTGGTTTCCAACTTCACATATGCCCCACTAATATATGGAGCGCTTAGAAAAACTGGGTTAAACAGGTTTTTCCATGTCGTCTTGGTTTCAGACGCTGTTGGCTGGCGTAAACCCCACGTGAAAATTTTCGAAGAAGCCCTAAAAAGGCTTGATGTTAAAGCCGACGAAGCCCTATATGTAGGCGACAGCCCAGACGAAGACATTAAAGGTGCCAAACAACTCGGCCTAAAAACCATTTACGTCATGTCCCAATTCCACCCGTTGGAATCCCTGCAAAAAAGCATGCAAAACCCAGACGCAATAGCAAAAAACCTATGCCAAGCAGAAAAAAGAATCCGCGAAATAATCAATGGGGCTTTCTGCAAAAACGCGTAACCAAATGTTGTTGTCCCATTTTCCCGCAGAAAAACCGACATTTAAACACCTTAAAAGTGCGGCCGCCGGGATTTGAACCCGGGTCACCGGCTCGGGAGGCCGAAGTCCTACCAGGCTAGACTACGGCCGCAACAAAAGAAAGATTACCGGCTTAAACTTTTATTCATTACTCCTACTCTATAAAAGAGAAATAAGGATGAGTACCGCTGAACAAATGGTGTCCGCAATACATCTTAGGGACGAAGACAACCGTAACCGCGTCTCTGCAGAAAAGACGGCGGCTACAAACTTGCAAGCATATAAAAGGGGAATTGCGTTAATAGCATAAAAGGAGAAAAGGCGTTTGCCTGAAGAAACGTTTACCTATGCAAGAGCCGGCGTGGACCGAAAGCTTAGGGCAAAGTCTAAAAAAGCCCTAGAGCTTCTGCGAAGAACATACAGTTTCAGCCGCTACGGCGAAATCGTTCAACTCCCCTATGGAAACATTTTCCCATTCCGTGAAAACTGTTACCTGGACCTCGTGATCGAAGGTGTAGGCACAAAAGTGCTTGTAGCCCAGTTGGCAAACAAATACGACACTATCGGCGTTGACGGCGTAGCCATGGCTGTAAACGACGTAATCCGCTCCGGCGCACGCCCATTAGCCGTTGCAGACAACATCCACGCCCAAGTTTCAGATCCCGCTTTAGTGCAAGAGTGGTTGAAGGGAATAGCCCAAGGCGCCGCCGAAGCCGAATGCATAGTTCCAAGCGGAGAAATAGGTGATGTGGCTGAAATAATCAGAGGCCTAGCTGAAGGCAAAGGCTTCGACATTGTCGTCGCAGCAATAGGCGAAGTTTCAAAGGAGAAAATAATCGCTGGCAAAAACATAAAACCCGGAGACCCAATCATAGGACTGCGAAGCTCCGGAGTTCACAGCAACGGCATAAGCCTAGCGAGAAAAATTCTCTTCAAACAGTGGGGCGGCAAATACGACGCCTACGACATTCCAGAACCCTTAAACAGAGAACTAGTCTACGAAGTTTTAGAACCTACCAAAATTTACGTAAAACCGCTCTTAAAAGCTGCAGAAAAAGTCAAAATAAAAGGCGCGGTGCACATAACAGGCGATGCTTACCTAAAATTTGAACGCTTAACGCTGTTTTCAAAGGACATAGGCTTCGAATTCAACAATTTTAAGCCCCAACCAATTTTCGATTTAATCCAGAAAACCGCCATGGAGCTAGGATGGAAAATTACTGATAAAGAGATGTTTAAAACTTTTAACATGGGATGGGGCTTCGCATTAATAGTCGACAAAACCGACAGGGACACTGCGATTGACGCCTTAGAAAAGGCTGGAGCACAAGCAGAAGAAATAGGCCGCATCACAGACGCTAGAGGAGTAAAAATTTCTTACAAAGGCAGAAAGATTATACTAGAATAGCCTTTTGCCCTTCTAATGTTGAAAGTGTTTAAATCGCTTTCAGGAATAAGACTAACCTATGAAATACCGCTTAAAAGTTGAAGTCAGCTTAAAACCAGGCCACAGCGACCCAGAAGGCGAAACCACAGCACGTTTACTCAAAGAACTAGGCTATAAAGTTGAAAAAGTCGGCATAAGCAAAGTTTACACCCTTACTCTTGAAGCTAATTCCCGTAAAGAAGCCTTAGAAAAGGCTGACGAAATGTGCAGGCGGCTTTTGGCCAACCCCACAAAAGACAATTACGCCATCGCAGTTGAGGAGGAGAAATGAACCCAAACCTTTACATCCGCAGAAACACGCCTTTCCCGCTTTTCGAAATAAACCTCTCAAGCGCTTCAGACCAACAGTTGTTAGACATAAGCCGAGAACTAGGCATAGGCTTAAACCTACAAGAAATGAAAACAGTGCAACAATATTTTAGGGGCAAAAAACGAAACCCCACAGACGTAGAGCTTCAAACCATAGGGCAAACATGGTCTGAACACTGTTTCCACAAAACCTTCAAAGGCATAATAAAATTCAACGGCAAAGAAATCAACAGCCTTTTCAAAACATATATCGCAAAGGCTACAAAAGAAATCAACCCACGATGGTGCTTCTCAGTTTTCGAAGACAACGCCGGCATAATCCGCCTAACCAAGGATCACGGCATAGCCGTCAAAATCGAAACCCACAATCACCCCTCTGCCATAGAACCTTTCGGCGGAGCAGCCACCGGAGTTGGCGGCGTAATCCGCGACATCCTAGGCGTATGGGCCGACCCCATCGCATGCACTGACGTTTTAGGCTTCGGCCCACTAGACTATCCTTACGAGAAGCTTCCGCCGGGTGTGAAACATCCCAAATACATTTACATGGGCGTTGTAGCCGGCATCGGAAGCTACGGCAACAACATGGGAATTCCAACAGTTAACGGCGCCATATACTTCGATGAAAGTTACGTTGGAAACGTCGTCGTATACTGCGGCTGCGTAGGGCTTCTCCCACTGAAAAAGTTTAGACGAAATGCCAAGCCAGGCGACACAATCGTTTTGGCTGGCGGAAAAACCGGCAGAGACGGCATCCACGGAGTAACCTTCGCCTCGGCAGAACTAACCGAAAAATCCGAAGAGGTTTCGAGGCCTGCTGTGCAAATAGCAAACCCCATTGAGGAGGAGAAGCTGAAAAGAGCCATAATCACCATAAGAGACTTTGAACTTGCGTCGGCCATAACCGACCTAGGTGGAGGCGGCCTCTCATCTGCAGTGGGCGAAACCGCAAAACGATTCAACTGCGGCGCAGTTGTCCAACTTGAAAAGGTTCCCCTAAAAACGCCAGACATTGCTCCATGGGAAATCTACATTTCCGAATCCCAGGAAAGAATGCTTTTGGCAGTTCCCCCAGAAAACCTCAACCAAGTTTTAGAAATTTTTCAATCAGAAGACATTGAAGCCACAGCCATCGGCAAATACACAGCTGACGGAATCCTCCAAATCTTCTATAAAAGCGAAAAAGTTGCAGAAATCGATATTCCGTTCCTTTTCGAACCTCCAAAAACTTTTCGCACCGCAGAGTACACGGCTCCCAAATTTGAAGAACCCGCATTCCCAGAACCGGAAAACCTAACCGAAGTGCTGTTTCACCTTTTATCTTCGCCAAACATCGCCAGCAGAGAAAACGTCATACGCACCTATGATCACGAAGTTAAAGGCAACACGGTGCTTAAGCCTCTGCACGGCGAGTACGGCGGACCCAACGACGCTGCAGTCTTAAAGCCTCTAAAAGATTCCTGGAAGGGCATAGTCCTATCTTGCGGAATGAACCCAAACTACGGGAAGATTGACCCTTACTGGATGGCAGCGTCCGCCATAGACGAGGCTATACGAAATAATGTGGCTGTGGGCGGCAGAAGGATAGCCCTTCTAGACAATTTTACATGGGGAAACCCTGAAAAACCAGAAAGGCTAGGCAGCCTAGTGAAAGCCTGTGAAGCCTGTTACCGTTTTGCAAAAGCCTTTAAAACACCTTTCATATCCGGAAAAGACAGCCTTTATAACGAGTCACCGCTTGGACCCGTGACGCCGACGCTTCTAATCACCGCCGTAGGGATTCTCCCAGACATACGCGCAACCGTTTCAATGGACGTTAAGACGCCCCAAAACCCCATATACATTGTTGGAAAAACGTACCTTGAATTTGGAGGCTCAGAATATTACCGGCTTAAGGGGTTCATCGGAAATTCTGTGCCAAGGGTCAGGCCAAACCACGCCAAAAGAATTTTCCGGGCCATAACAAAGGCAATTGATTTAGGGCTTGTTAGCGCTTGCCACGATTTATCTGAAGGCGGCTTGGCCGTGGCGGCGGCTGAAATGGCGTTTTCAGGCGGTTACGGAATAGAACTCGACCTACGGAAAGTGCCGACTGAAAACTTGAACAGAGACGACTTCATACTTTTTTCAGAATCCAACAGCCGCTTCCTTGTGGAAGTCCCAGAAAAATGTGAAAAAGACTTTGAAGCCTTAATGCATGGCAATGCCTACGCAAAAATTGGCAAAGTAACCGAGGTTCCACAACTATGCATTTACGGACTGAAGGGCAAGGTTGTCGTGGACGCGCCTCTAAACGATTTGTTGGCATGTTGGAAAAACTCTTGAGCAGTGGAGGCATCTAAAATGAAACGCGAAGAAATAAAAGTCTGTATTTTACGCGTTGGCGGAACGAACTGTGACGCTGAAACCCAAACTGCCTTCGAAGCTTTAGGCGCTCAAGCCCAAGTCCTCCACGTAAACGACGTTGTTAAGCGTGGAAACCTTTTGGAATACAATGCTTTAGTTTTTCCCGGAGGCTTCTCCTATGGCGACTATGTTCGGGCTGGCGCCATCTGGGCTAAATGGTTGATGGCAAAGCTTGGCAAGGAAATGAAGGCTTTTGTTGAAGAAGGCCGCCCGATACTGGGCATATGCAATGGCTTTCAAGTGCTTGTTGAGGCGGGTTTGCTTCCAGCTTTTGATGGAATAGCCTCCTATCCTGAGGCAGCGTTGGCGACAAACTATCCGCCTGGGTATAACTGCCGCTGGGTTTACATCAAACACGAAAACCATGGAAAATGCATATTCACGCGTAAAATCCCGAAAGGAAAAGTTCTGCGCATACCCGTGGCCCATTCAGAAGGCCGGTTCCTCTTTCCAAAAGAAAAAGAGCAAAAGTGTTTGGAGAGGCTTTACGAAAACGACCAGCTCGTCTTCCGTTACTGCGGCAAGAACGGCGAATACGCCAATGGAAAATTTCCAACAAACCCAAACGGCTCCTTCCACGACATAGTGGGAATATGCAACCCCGCTGGAACAGTTTTCGGTTTAATGCCCCATCCTGAAAGAGCCTTCTACTGGTGGCAGCAACCAGACTGGACAAGACAAACCCTTATGCCCCAATACGGCGACGGAAAACTAATCTTCGAAAGCCTACTGGAATATTTAGAAAAGAAATTTTAAATCCTCTAAACGGGGCAGCCCAGCACGGGCGCCCATTTTCATTATACACCGCGAAGCCACAAAATTGCCAATTCGCCCGCACTCGTACAAGCTTTTCTTGCTCATTAACCCGTAAAGGAATCCGGCGCAAAAGGCGTCTCCAGCGCCTGTCGTGTCAACAACCGGCACTTTAAACGCCTCAATATGATGACTTTCGCTGCCGTCTGTTACGTAGCAGCCTCTGCTGCCAAGTTTAACAGCCACAATTTTAACTCCTATTTCAAGTAATTTTTCAGCGCCGGTGGCGTAATCCTCTGTGCCTGTGAGAAGTGCCAGTTCCTTTGCATTCGGCAAAACCACAAAACTTCTAGTTATTATAGCATCTAACTGCTTGATTCCTCTTCTTGCATATAATAATCCAGGGTCTAGGCTTATTTTAACGTTTTCCGGCAAGGTTTCTACAAGTTTTTTCTGAGTTTCAAAGGATTTTTCTCCGACAAAAGACGCCATGTGCAAAAACTCGGTTTGGGCGGCATACGCCATATCTATTTCTTCGAATTCTAATGTGTCGTTCACGCCTGGATCCACATATAAGGCTCTGTCGCCTTTTTCGTCGACGAAACCCATTACTGTGCCGCTTCTTCCCCCCTTTACGCGGATAACTCCCTTTGTGTCTACGCCTTCTCTGCGAAAATCTTCTATCAGCATTTTGCCTTCTCTATCCATGGCCACTTTCCCAATAAAGCCTACCCTGCAACCAAGCCTAGCCAAGCCTACAATAGCGTTAGCCGCTGAACCTCCACAAGCTTCTTGACAGTTGATTACGAAGCCCTCTTCCTCTGGACCTGCTATCCGGTTCACCTTGTAAAGTTTGTCCACGTTTAAGGCGCTGAGGCCCAATACATCAAAGCGTTTCATGGAAAAGCTCACGCAAATAAATCTTATAATCGCCTAGTTTCCCGCCGTAATTTCCCGCTGAAATTTTAACCACGCCGTCAACGCTTAAAACTGCTTCTATGCCGGCCTTCATAGCCCTTTTCACCGCCTCAAGCGACACGCCGTTAACCACTATTTCCGGAATATAATTCACGCCTTCCGGAACTTTGGATTCTCTGCCTAAAAGTTTCTTCAACGACGGACAATAGGGATGATTTGTTGTAGGCCCAATCCATGGGAAACGGGTCTCAGGCTTTGAACCCGCCGAGCAAACGTCAAAAGGCGTGATAACTCCTTCAACTCTATGGATAGCCTCTAAGGCTTTTCTTCCAGCCTCTTTAAGGGCTTCTTTGGTTTTACACATTGCCCAGAAGTTGGCTCCCATAACTCCCCGCGCATAACCTATGTAACGTTCTATAATAAAGTCTGGAACCATTATGGGCACAACTATCACGTGGCGGTCGTAACGGTTTTCCTCCCATTCGTAGCCGTCCCCGCAGTGCCCCACCCGTTCCATCATATCGATTTTTCCTTCAGCCTCTGGTAAAGCGTCAAAAACCGCCGTGAAAGGTTTAACTAGAATGTCCTGGCGTATCCTATAAGAAAGCTCTGCTTCAAACTTTTTGACAGACTCCGCAAAGCCTTTTTTAGGGTTTAATTCTCCCCAAAACTGCAGTAAGGCGCCTTTACGTTTGTCTGGGGTTTCTTTTTCGCTGAGCCACCTTTCTATTCCCCCTTCAATTCTTCCAATAACTATTGAAGGTGTTGCGGTTGCATCTTCAGCGGCTCGCCGCAGTGTTTCCTCGTCATCTGCTGTGACTATGACTCGACAGTAAATTCCCTCGAAGGCTTCCGCGTAAGTGTCTTCTATCAAGTCCTTTTTAACCATCTTACCCCAACTTCCCCACTGCTTCGCCTCTAACCATTTTCCGGAAATCTTCGCTTTCTCTCACCAAAGCTTCCATATTTTCGCTTGTTATTATTTTAACTTTGGGCAACTCTTTGGGGTACAACTGGAAAAACCTCTCAAGCAGTTCTTCAGTGACCTGGCTTTTCTCCAATGTTTTACGGCTCCAGTTTTTCACGACTTCCAGAGTTTCAGCCTTCCCAAGCTTCACAAATAGCTCCGCGATCACCGCGGTTACAATACTGTTTTCAGACAAAACCGCCACATCAGAGTTTTTTATGGCATATCTGTTCCCGTTAAAAGAAACCGTCAACCCGCCGTTTGTTTTTACAAGGTTGAAGGCTTCAACGTCTGTTATGCTGTCGCCAACATACATGACGTCCCTTAAGCTTATTCCTAAACTTTGCACTACTTGCCTTATGGCTTCAGCCTTTTCCCGTCCCCCTATCGGGTTGACTTCATGGTAAATTTTTCCAATGTTCATGTGGGCTATTTCTTTCCAGAAAATTTCATCCAACCGCCGAACAGTTTTTTGATCTTCCGCTGGGAAATCTTCTAAGCCTTTTGCTCCTTTCGGGATTTCAATTATAGGCATTTCAGAGATTTCTTTAGCTAACTCCTTAAGCTTAACTTTCTCTTCTTGGTTTAACTCATACATGTCAATGTTGACTTTCGTGCAGTATGTGTTCTCGTAAGGAAAGTTCACCGCAAGGCACAAAGCTCTTATGTAATGTTCGTAGCTTGTGCTGACAATAAAAGCTGGAACTTTCTTCGTTATGCGCCCTAAAGTTTCCTTCACATTCGCTATCAGAATTAAAGTTTCAGCTGAAAAACTCTCCATCTCCCTATCTGTAACACCGTGCGCCTTAAGAAAGGGCAAAATGAGCTTTAAAGTGTCTCCAGCCTTGTATCCCGGCCTTTTCAAAACATCCGCAAGCACGTCGTCGTATCGACTTACAACAGTGAATAGGCGTTCTCCGTTGGGCACGTAATGGGCTGTTAATTCGAAAGCGTTGTCGTTTTTTGAGATTGGTCCTTCACAGTCTGAAACGAAAGCCTTTTTCACATGCGTTTTCTAAGCGCCTCCATGTGGCGGACACTTTTCGATATATGCTCTTTTGAGGCTATGTCCGTTCTATACCATAGTGCGCCGCCTTTTATTGCGTTTATGCCCTCAAGTGAAATTTCTCTGGCTGTTTCAATGTCTGGGGCTATGCCTAAAACCCCAACGGCCCTAGATTTCAAAGCGTATGTTTCGCCGTTGCGGAGTTCCATGGAAGCCGGATAAACCCTAATTTTATCTCCATATTTCTTGCTTAGCGCATATGCCTTTGTCAAATCCACAGGCTTGCCAACCTCATCCCTGTTCACGCAGTCTGGGAACGTTTCAGCGTAACCGCCATAGTTTGGAGGCACCTTATACGTTAAAACGGTTGCTTCCCTCTCCAACTCTACGCTGGTTAGGTTTCCATCAAGGATTTTGTAGCAAACATCGACAAAGTCGTCCTTCAAAACTGGGAGGATATTTATTATCTCCGGGTCTCCTGGACGGCTGTTGTTCTCGAGGATTTTAGGTTCATTGCCAGTATGCATAAAAGCCAAATAGAAAGGTATGCCCCTCAAAGCTTGGCTGTCCGCCACATGCCATTCCTCAAAAATCCTATTAACAATTTCCAATTCTTTTTCCCTATCTGCCTTAGTCATGAAGGGTAAAACTTCTCCAGCGTCTTTGTAGGAACCCATACCGCCGGTGTTTGGCCCCTTGTCTCCGTCGAAGGCGCGTTTGTAATCCCTTGTTTCAGGCAAAGGCACTAAGTGTTTTCCGTCGCAGAAGGCTTGGAAGCTTGATTCTTCGCCCTCAATTTTTTCTTCAACTATCACAGCGCCGTGCTGTAGGTTTTCCCAGAAATGTTCAAAAAGCTGCTCACGTGTGGTGAAGTGGTCTCCCCAGACGCCAACGCCTTTTCCCGCTGCCGGTTTGTCCGGCTTAACAACCGCTTTGTCCTCAAGTTCGTCAAGCCACCTGTAAAGGGCTTTTTTGGCTTCATCCATTGTTTTAAGGTCTTTTAAACTGAAGATTTTGAAACGCGGATTCACTTCTGGAACAGTCTCTTGGAAAAGTAAGCGCTGTTGAACTTTGCTTGCTTCTATGGCGTACTCTTTCGTTGGGCAAATCATAGGTATCCCCGTGCGCTTTTCAACTATGTCGCGGACGCCTTCGATAATAGGCTTTTCAGGGCCTACTATCCCAAAATCTATTTTGTCCTTGCGGGCTTCAGCGAAATGGCAGATTTTCTCTACATCCAAATCCGGTATAACAACATGTTCTGCAGCTTTTTCCACGTTAAAAGGGTTCCGCTGTTTGTCAACCACATAAAGTTTAACATCATATTTTCTGCTTCTTTTTAAAACATCAACTATTGCTGCTTCACGTGCCCCATAGGAAACGACAAGCACACCGACTTTTTCCACCATGGTTAACCCTCATTAAAAATACAAAGATGCTGGAGGTTTCTAATCAGTTTTGCCGCTTAATTCTTCTAGGAGTTCAGCCATCTCGTAAAGTCTTCCAGTTTCCTCGTAGCCTTCCAAAAAACGTTTCCTCATTGTATCCGCTATTTTCTGAGCCAAAGGGGTTGGGTATTCGCCGGTTAAGCATCCCATGCACAACTCGTCTCTTCTAAAACCGGTAGCCTTGACGAAACCCTCTATTGATTGATAGCAAACCGCGTCTGCACCTATTATTTTTGCTATTTCTTCAGGCGTATGCCTTGAACCTATAAGTTGACTGTATGTAGCCATGTCTATTCCATAAAAGCATGGGCCAATTATACGTGGAAACGTTACAAACATGTAAACTTTTTTGGCGCCCATTTTACGCATTTTTTCTATGGCAATTTTTGTTGTGTCCCCTCTAACTATGCTGTCATCAGTTACTATAACACGTTTCTCCCTCACTTTGGACGCTAAAATATTGATCTTCTTGTCTATAATTGTATAGCGTTCTTTGTTTAGTAGGATGAAGGCGCGCTCCGTCACGTATCGGTGTCTTCTGGTTGCCCTCTCCCACCTTAAACCAGACTCTTCATGCACTCCGAAAGCAGCATCATCCGCAGTTTCAGGCAGCGAAATAACGATGTCCGCGTCTTTAACTATGTCGGGGTTTTCCCTAACAAGGTTTCTTCCAAACTCCTCACGAATTTCATAAACATACTTGCCATCAAAAAACGAGTCTGGCCTAGCGAAATATGCGAATTCAAAGGCGCAAAAAGCTTTACGTTCTTTCACAAGTCTTTCCCTTTCAAATCCCTTTTCAGAGGCAACTACAAACTCACCTGGCCCAACCTCAAAATCTCTGCAAAAACCGTTTATGTCTAAGCCGACAGTCTCTGATGAAAAGGCGTAGATTCTTTCTTTTTCGCTGTGCCCTGCGCAGAGCGGTCTTATGCCATGTGAATCTTTGAAGGCGAAAAACTGTCCGTCTTTGGTTATTCCAGCAACTGAGAAGGCTCCGTCAATTTCCTGCATGCATGCTTTCGCAGCAGATGCTAAATCCTTGCTTTTTGTTAGTTCCAGCAGAAATTTTTGGCAAATTATGTTTGCGTCGCATTCCCAGGAGAATTCTGGGCTTTCCTTGCGGATTTCTTTTTCAAGCTGTAACGCATTAACAATGTTGCCGTTGAAGGAGACCGCCACCTTTATGCCGTCTTTAGACGCCACCACCGGTTGCGTGTCTTTCAGCAGAGACTTTTCATCTGACCTCCCAGAAGTTGTATACCGCACGTTTCCTATTCCAACATGTCCAGGTAAACGCCCAAACCATTCTTGAATGGCGCTTGCCTTTATTCTCGGCACAAGATCCAAGCTTCTGTGAAGGTAAAATTTTCCATTATTGTAAGTGAGAAAGCCGTGAGACTGGTGACCCCTATGATTTTGAGCCCTTAACCCCCAATACACGTAGGGGAAAATGGGATTCCCGTCAAAGTTTATTGCCCCAAAGACTCCGCACGCTATCTTTAAATTTTCTCCCATGTCCGCCAATAGGATAAACGGTTACTTATCAACTTTTATGACATGTTTAACTAAAAACGCCTTTAAGCCAGCGGTTTCTGCCCACTCTAAGGACTATGGTGTAAGCCTAAACTTGTCCCTCGGATACAGTGTAACCTCTCTAATGTTCTTCTTACCCGTAAGCATCATTGTAAGCCTTTCCAAGCCAATCGCCCAGCCAGCGTGCGGCGGCATTCCATAATCAAAAGCCTGCAGATGGTGCTTAAAGGATTCTGGGTTTAAGCCTTGCTCTTCCAAACGCCTTATCAAGAGTTCTTTTGAGGCTATTCTTGTTCCCCCTGAAGCTAGTTCCACCCACCGCCACATGAGATCGAATCCCTCGCAAAGTTCCGGGTTATCCTCTTTTGGTTTTATGTAGAAGGCTTTGGCATGGGTTGGCCAGTCAATTATGAAGTAGAAGTATGGATGAATTTTGCCTAGTGTTCTGAAAGCTTGAGTTGGTATGTCCTCACCCCATGGAATCTCTACACCTTCTCTGCTTAAGTCCTTGAGAACTTCATCATAGGTTAAACGTTTGAAGGGGATTTCGGGCACTTCCAACCGGTAGTTCAGTGTCTCGAGTTCCTTTCGGCATTTTTCGTTAACCTTTTTGCATGTGTGTTGTATAAGCTGTTCCAGCAGTTGCATAACATCCTCAGCAGCGGCAAAAGCTTGTTCAATGTCTACGGAGACAAATTCGCTCAAGTGGCGGCGTGTATGGGACTCTTCAGCTCTGAAAAATGGGCCTACTTCAAAAACCCTTTCAAGGC
>WUQU01000097.1 GCA_009889605.1 Candidatus Bathyarchaeota archaeon
CTTCAGGGTCGGGGAATACGGTTACTCCCCTCTTTCTCGCCATACGCTCCACCTTCAAATAACGTAGTTGAAGCTATTTGTTTATAAGTTTTTCCACTTTTCGTAACTATCCAAAGTCTTATATGGCTAAAAACCACAAAATGTTGCTTTAAGTGGCGAAGAAATGTCAAAGAAAACAAACGAGCTCCAACCGATACTGGAGAAAGAGCTTGACAGACTAGCAGCAAAGCTTGGGCTTACCTGGATCTTAAAGTTGTCTGGATGCCCGACAAAACAGCCAGCCTATCCGGCGAAGTAAAAAACGGCTCCATATACATTTACGAGATAGACAGAGAAAAGGCCATACAAACACTAAAGCATGAGTTAATAGATTATCTGATAACATCTAGGATAGTGAAGCCCCTCGTCAACCTCCTAAACATTTTAATAAAAGCCAGAGAAGCCGAAATCTACAAAGAAAAAGAGAAAATTGTAGAAATCTTCTCAAAAACCATTTAATCCATAGATTAGGCCCTGGAGAAGCGAAATTGTGCTCATTAGCTTGGAAGTCTAAGGTTTAGGGTACTCTTACTTCTATGGGCCACGGGGTTTTTGTGTATTCTTCAACTATTCTGCAGGGGATTGAGAGGACGAAGGCCCAGCCTCCTAGGTTTCGTCGCCACATCCCTTTCTCGGTGACTCTAATTTCATCACCTTCCCTTTTTAGGTTTCCGAAAAGGAGCCCAATTCGTAATGCCATGTTATAGCCGATCCTTTTCATAAGTGCTTCAAAGCGTTCTCCAAATACCCATTCGAAGTCTTTGATGTTTAGCTTTAAGGCGCTAAGCCTTTCAGAAACATATCTCACTGCTCTTTCCTCTTTCGCAACATTTCTTCCTCCAGCTATTGGCAGCCTACCCCTTTCTACGGACTTAATGTATTCCTTAACCGAGCAAGTGTTGATGTACTCGTATCCTCCAGTGAAGCTCATCGCCCCGCTGCCAAAGCCTAATAGTGGTCCGACCATTTCAAGCTCCACTGTGGAGTACTCCTCACCCTTTCTGCTGAATGAGTAGTACCGTATAGGCGTATAGCCTTCATGGGTTAATGTGTGGACCGCCGCATAGTACATTCGTTTAAACTCCTTCATATCGGGTTGTTCCTGAACCCTGCCTTCTTTAATCATTTTGTAAAATGGCGTGTAATGGGGAACCAGCAGAGGATAACATGTTATTTGATCTGCATCCAACTCTGAAGCCAACTTTAAATCATGAACCCATAAATTAGTCGACTGTTCCGGAAGCATATACATCATGTCAACGTTTATCAGCTTAAACCCCGCACTCCTACAATTTTCAACAGCCTCCAAGGACTCCTCAACTCCATGCCTCCTGCCAAGCATTCTAAGATTAGTTTTAAACAAGGACTGGACGCCTATGCTTATTTCATCAACTCCATTCTCCCTCAACTGGAAAGCCTTATCCTCCGTTAAATCGTCCGGGTTAGCCTCAATCCCAAACCTGCAATCCGGCGACACGTCAAAGCGTTCCCTAACAGTCTGTATGACCTCGCCCCACTCCCTATCAATTAAGCTTGGAGTCCCACCACCAGCATGTATATCAACAACCCTCAATCCTAAATCCTTAAAAGCTTCACCAACCAACCCAATCTCCATCTTCAAAGCTGAAACATAAGCCTTCACCACCCTCTCCTGCCATAAATCCCTCACATAAGGACACGACGGACACAAACTTTTACAAAACGGAAAGTGAATGTAGACCCCTACAGAATTTTTCGAAACACTCTTTGAAATACACTCTTTAAATTTAACCTCATCCTCACGTCTAAAGATGGCTGAGAAACCCCTCGCAATCCTCTTACCCAAAGCACCGAAGGCGTATTGATCCAGCAACATAGCAAACCCCGTAATACTTTTTAACAATTTAGTATTACGCAAATATAAAGATTGCCCAAATTAGACGAAAACATTTTACTATTAAACGTTACTAACAGAATGATTTGCAAAAATTTTAAAAAATCAGAATAATACCTATTAATGAGGTTGAGTAGTTATTTGAAGGAAATGGTATGGTTTTTTATATTGATGTGGAGAAGTGCACTGGATGTAAAGCGTGTATTGTTGCTTGCGCCGTTGAACATTCTGGTTCAAAGAACCTTTTCTTAAGCATCTTTGAAAAGCCGACTCCTCAGCCAAGAATTAACGTTGAAGCTGTAGCCAAGTGGTCTTTGCCAATGTTATGCATGCATTGTGAGAAGGCTCCTTGTATAGAGGCATGTCCCACTTCGGCAATTTATAGAACATCAGAGGGTCTCGTATTGATTCGGGAGGAGTATTGTATAGGTTGCAAGGTTTGTATTCTCGCTTGTCCATTCTGAGTATTGAAACTTAACAGAGCAAAAGGAGTTATTTTCAAGTGTGATCTTTGCGTTGAACGATTAAAAATTGGATTAGGTCCTGCATGTGTTGAGGCGTGCTCTTCCCGAACTAATGCTATTCGATACATGTATCTCGAGAGTTTAATGAAAGAGGTTCGCAGGGAAGGGGATAATGTGATGGGCTTTGGAAAGATGCCGGGCATGTTTTCCATAATTGCCTCCTTTATTCCATGGATTGTTTACTGGGTTCTCTGTGGCTTCGGGAATAGGCTGGGTGTGGTTGTTTCGTTTCTGATTTCCATATTTATAATGGTTTTTCAGTCTCGCCAGGCGCGTAGGTCGGGGTTTAGTTTGATGGGTCTTGCTTCTGTCCTCTATTTTAGTGCAGCTTTTGTGGGCACGTTTGTTTTCAACTGGAGCTTATTCATTGAGCAGAGCGTTTTCTTAGGCTATTTTGCCCTATTTTTTTATGGCGTCTTTCTCATTGGTCATAAGGCGGCCTTTCACCTTCCAAGTTTCTAAAAGAGAGTATCCGGAAGTTTATTGGAGGGAAAAATCGTTTTGGGTTGTTAATAACATCATTACAGGGTTTTGGGCGGCAATATTCATGGTGAATGCGTTCATATCCTTGTTTCTAGACGTGCCTTTTGCGGTGGTCCTCTCAAATGTTTTAGTTGCCTTTGGCATAACGTTCTCAATAATTTTTCCCTCAAAGGCTCCAGCATATTTCGTTTCAAGGGAATTTAAAAGGTATGACTGGAGTGTTGAGGTAGACCCGCAGCGGCCTAAAGGAGAAAACGAGTTTGACGCGATTATTGTTGGCGCTGGGATTGGGGGTTTAACATGTGGGGCCCTCCTCTCGAAGAGGGGCTATAGGATTCTGGTTTTGGAGCAACACCTCAAGGTTGGGGGCTACTGTTCATCCTTCAAAAGGAAGGGCTTTGTCTTCAACACTGGAGTGGCGGATTTAAGCGGTTTGTGGGAAAAGGGGCCGGTCAGCTTCCTCCTTAAGGAGCTCGGGCTTAAAATAGAGGATTTGCTCACAAGAAACACCACAAG
>WUQU01000098.1 GCA_009889605.1 Candidatus Bathyarchaeota archaeon
CTCTTGAGAGTGCCTGGTCGATCATGACGGGCATTGTGCTGGAGCCGGAGCATAGATAAGATTGGAAGCAGGCTGAGGGCGGAAATGCGGAGTAACAGTGCCATGATTGGAGCGGCTTGCGCGGAGATTGTGCATGAAGTGCAACAATGCTAGATCAATAGCAGCGACCGTGGGGAGATTGTGCATAAAATGCAACAATACAGCTCAGTAGTAGCGACGAACGCAGAAATCCTGCACAAGGTGCAACAAAACCGGGGCTGTATTTTAAAAGGAAACTTTGCTGATGCAGAAAAGGTTAGTATTACTCTGCCACTTCCGAAGCTGAACAGGAATATGTCGACTTTATGAAAAGAGTAATAGAGCATCACTGGTGAAATCATTATTCACTGATGACAGAGTATTTTCTAAAAAATATGAAAGAGGTGTTTATTTATGTTAAAACGGTTAAAGTTTTTAAGTTTAATTGTTTGTATGCTCGCCAGTCTTGTAGCTGTCGTTCCTTTGACAGCAAGTGCGGCGGGTACAATTGTAAGCTATCCATTACCGTCGATCTATACCACGACCAGTCAATACACGGTAACAGCAGACTCTACCAATATACCGGTAATCGACACTTCGGAGGTATTTGTAAACTATAATTATTGTAATTTCTCTTTTTCAGGTACTACTACAATCACAATAACAGCAAGCGAGCCAATCAATACCTATAATATTTCTCCCAAAGCTCTGGGAATCACTGCAACAAAGAGCGGAAATACACTTACATTTACACTTTCAGCACCAACATATCTTATCGTTAAAATCAATAACCTGAAAGATCTGGTTATTGCGGCAGATGCTCTTGAAACCAATGTTCCGGCTTCATCCGGTACAGGGATATACAATGTTAAAACTCAATACGGTGCCGACAGTACCGGTGCCACTTTGGCTACAACTGCAATACAAAACGCCATCAATGCGGCTAACGCAGCAGGTGGCGGTATCGTATACGTTCCAGCCGGAGTGTACAAGAGCGGAAACCTTGTTTTAAAAAGCAATGTTTCGGTTTATCTGGAGGGTGGTTCTGTTATAAGGGGTTCAGGAAATCCAAGCGATTACACCACCCATTTCCATAAGAATTCTCTGAATAAGGATGGAACATGGTTTATTTATACCGAAACCAATGCAAACAATATTAAGATATACGGCAGAGGGACTATTGACGGCAATGGCCATTATATGAGAAATACAAACAATTATTTGAACAATATTCTTGTACCCTTGCAGTGCAGCAACTTCACGGTTGACGGCATAACCATAAGAGACAGCGGTGGCTGGGCTA
>WUQU01000099.1 GCA_009889605.1 Candidatus Bathyarchaeota archaeon
AAAATCCGTGCTAAACTCCAATGCTTACTGAAAGCATCATAAAAGTGCAGGGTTCGCTCCCCCTTTCCCTGCACTCAGTAGTTGGCAAATTACAGTTGGCTGGAAAGGGGGAAGATAAACCTTGATAAAGCATATGACAGGTTCTTTAAAAAAACTTGCCAGACATCCAAGGTTTAAGAAGAAGAAATCACACTATTTCTCCTATACAACAAATTTCACAAACAACAACATTCAGGTGGACTTTGGGAAATTAGCTACTGGCAGCAGTAAAAAACGCTGCTGGGGAAGAATAAAACTACCCAAACTTGGCTGGGTAAAAGCAAAAATTCACAGAACTTTCACAGGCAAAATCAAAACGGCAACTGTAAAGCTATTGCCATGTGGAAAGTACTATGTATCAATAACAGTAGAGCAAGAGAAAGTAGATAATCCGAAAATAAAGGAGACACCTTCAAACTTTGCAATTGCTATAGACCTTGGAGTTAAGGACTTCCTTGTAGACAGTCAGGGCAGACACGTAGAAAATCCTAAAATTCTGGCAAAGTATGAAAAGAAGATAAAGAAGGTGCAAAAAGAACTTTCAAGAAAGAAGATAGGCAGCAAGAACTTTGAGAAAACAAGGAGAAAACTTGCCAAGTTGTATGAAAAGGTAGCAAATATCAGGAGAGATTTTCTACACAAGTTGTCTTCACAGATTATTTGCGAAAACCAAGCGATAATCGAGGACTTATCTTTGCCCTCAGCTTTGGGAGTTTGCTAATCAACAGTTTGCAGGAGGGAATCCAGGTGAGTTTGCAGAAAAGAAAATTGCAAAAATATCTACAGGGACTTGTTCTAAGAAGATACAAACTACTGGGTGGTAAAAAGACAATTTCAATGGCTGATACAAAAGGTGTACTTGCGTCGTATCATTTTGATGTGGTAGAAATCAAGACTGGAAAGAAGGTTAAACTGAGAGTAGATACCTTCTATTTTCTCGGAGAAGACCAGGCAACCCCTGAAGAAATCTGGTATTCACTGGGTGGAAGATAATCCTTCCACCCCGGCAGTTTGCCAAAACAAAGTTTGCAAAATCCTGTTGCAATGAATAGAAAGTGTGGTATAATAAAAATAGAAGTTAGCCTTGAAAAGTTAGCCACAGGTTGTTTGCACGGGTTTTAAGACCGGTAAACACCTGTGGCTTTTGTGTTTTTTCCGCAGCTTGGAAACTGAATATTCGGTTTACCCAGCAGTTTGCCAAATAGAAAGTTAGCCCTGAGTCGGAAGCATTAAAAGCTTCTACTCAGGGCTTTTTGTGTCTTGTACTGTCAGTTGTGGCAGTTTGCCAAAAAAATAAGTTTGCAGGGGGGAAAGTTGGATGGTAGTTAAAGTGGTCGAAAAAGTTGAATTTCCAAACAGTGGTTGGCTAACGACTGAACTCGTTGGACCAAATTCTCAAGGGAGAGTCCTGGTAAATATACTGGGACATTCGGGAATGAGTGCATGGACAGAAGGGTTGTTAACAATTCCAGCAGAAGCAATAGCAGAAGATGAAAGCGGTCATGTATCACTTTTGCCCGGTACATACCGGGTAGAAGAAGGACAGGATAAAAGAGGACGTAGATTGCTTCGTTTCTATTTCTCTGAAGAACAATCACAGTTGCCATTATTAACATTTGACGGGCATTTAGTTGCTGAAGCTTCTTCGGAAAATGTTGTTCCTCTTTTGCAGACTGAAGGATATAGTAGAACGAGGGCAAATGGAAACAGATGGAGTTTAATTGTTGCACCAATAGGTTCTATCGTTGCAATAGAGCCCTACTGGTCCGATGACCCCATATACTACCAGATAACTGAAAAAGGACCAAAATGTCTTGGAGCTTCAGACGCAGTCCTCCACCCCGATGAGTGGTAGGACTGCGCCAACCTTTTGGCAGTTTGCCAAAATAAAGTTTGCGGGAGGGTGTTTGTTATGAGTAAAGAAATTGCTAAAAGAAATGAAAATGAAGAAGTTGTTGTGTATGAAACAGAAACGGGAAGGGTCATACTGAGTCCGGAAATAATCAAGAAATACCTGGTCAGTGGCGACCCCGCAAAAGTTACTGATGCTGAAGTGTTTATGTTTCTGAAACTATGTCAGCATCAGCGACTAAATCCTTTTTTAAGGGAAGCTTACTTGATAAAGTACTCCGCCGATGAGCCAGCCACGTTCGTCGTAGGAAAAGACACATTCGTGAAGAGGGCAGCAAGATGTGAACTGTGTGGTGGATGGCAGGCCGGCGTAATAATCAGGAAAAAGGACGGAACGCTCGAGTACAGAACAGGTACTCTGGTATTATCTGATGAAGAACTGGTTGGTGGTTGGGCGAAGGTCTACAGGAAGGACTGGAGAGAACCAATAGAAATTAGCGTCTCGCTACAGGAGTACATTAGAAAGAAAAAAGATGGGCAGCCAACACGGAGTTGGAGAGAAATGCCAGCCACCATGATTAGAAAAGTCGCATTGGTCCAAGCATTGCGGGAAGCATTCCCTGAACAGTTCCAGGGAATGTATACCCCAGAAGAAATGCCTATCGATGATTCACAACTGCCAGATGAACCTGTCAACGTCAACGTTGAGCCAGAAACGCCCACAGAGGAACGAAACAATGTTGTTGAACTTCCAGTTAAGCCTGCAACAGCTCCAGAAACTCAGACAACACAAATAATCGAACTTAACAACGTGGCTATTGTTTCAGAACCCGTTATAAAAAAGACAAAAAAAGGTACAGATATTATGAGCGTAAAACTCCTTGCTGATGAAGGAGAATATGACGTAGTTATTAATGAACCAGAAATCATGGAAAAAATGGAAACAAGGCTTCTTATCAAGAAGGTTGTACTAAAGAAGTTTCCATCAGGTACACTTTTAGTTGTAAAAATTGAAGAGTAATTGAGGCAGGGAGTTTCCCCTTCGCCCTGCCTCTGGAAGTTTGCAAAATACAGTTTGCAGAGGAGGTAGTTTGCGGTGAATCTTATAAACTGTACACCACATGCAATCCGTGTTGTAAGAGAGAACGGAGAGGTTCTGGAGATTCCACCAAGCGGGATCTCCATCAGGGTCGACACTGCACAGGAGGTTGTAGGGGAGATTGATGGCATTCCGGTAGTTAAGACAGTTTTTAAGTCCGTCCAACTGCCGGATCCCCAGGAGAACACCGTGTACATCGTATCCACGGTGGTCCTTCAGGCTGTAAAAGAACTCGGAATCTACAAAGGTGACCTTGTTGCACCTGATACAGGGCCAGGCTCTGTTATCAGGGACGCAAACGGTCAGGTTGTAGGAATCAGAAGATTCCAGGTTCTCTAATAACAGCCTGGGTGTCTGTGGATATAGTACGCAGTATTTTCTACCTTCTCAAGACTTCTGTGTAGTGTTGACCCTGTCTCTCCCGTTTCTCTCTCTGGGAGTTTGCCTAAAATAGTTTGCGGAAGGGGGTCCAGTTCAGTATGAAAGAGTTTTTAGCAATTGAAACGGATGTCTGCTATTTCTGTGACAACAAACTTTACACTGTTTCAAAAGTAGATAATAACTACCGAATTGTTGAAGTAATGTATGGGCAAGAGAATGATATGTTGTATTTCGAGCAAAAAACAAAAAAAGTAGGAGAAGTTCATGAATTAGATGTTAAACACAACCCATACATTGATTTTGAAAAGTTCATGGAAGAAATTATCTGCAGAACAGGCAGGTAACCTTCGCCTGTTCTGCATCCAATTTAGGAAATTGCTAATCATAAGTTTGCAGGAAAGGAGATGTTTGCTGTGAACAGGAATGAAATTGTTACCAAGATCAAAGAATTTGTATCACATACTCTAAATGACAATAATGCATGGAGTCCAGCATGGGAATTCAAAAACCATGAATCAGCCGCAGTACATTCTAGAGACCTAGCAAAACAACTAGTACAAACTATGGGTATCAGTAGTACAGACCTGTATTATCAGGAAGCAATCGAAAACATAGAAAACATACTTGCCAAGGAATTTAGAAATGCTGGTTGCAAAGTCATACAACAAGATGGGGTGTTGAAAATCTTCAGAAGTAGTTCATAAGAGAATCGAGTAAAAAGATTCTATTTCCTGCAGGTAGGTACGTTAGGGGAAAATTAAAAGAAAGTATGTAGATTGGCGTATTCAGGATATGGAAATGGACCTACAAACACAACTACAGGAAGAACA
>WUQU01000100.1 GCA_009889605.1 Candidatus Bathyarchaeota archaeon
GGTCCCCTTATTGATAAACTATATGTACTTAACTACCGCGACGGTAGCTATCAGAGGTTTGGAAGAAAAGAGGAGAACTTAGAAGAGGAAGAAAAGGGAAAACTTGACGATAAAAGGATAAAGGGCATAATAGATGATTTATGCAACTTTATAGTTCCCGAACTATAGTTCCCAAACTCCTTCGGGATAACAATGAATCTTGACGCATTGACATTCGTCGTGCGTTTTCAGACAGCCCAGTTCAAGCTGCATTTTCAGAAATTAGCGAGGAGAACTTATTTTATACCTCCCCCCTCTGCTGTAGCCGGGTTCTTTGGTGCTATAATGGGCGTAGAAAGAAGTGAGCTTAGAAATTTTTGTAAAAAACAGAGCGTATTAGTAGGGGCTGAGTTACGTCACCTAGAAGGTTTTTATATAACTATTTCAAGAATTTTCAAATTTGATCGTGATAAGAACGGTATAGTCCAATTACTTGAAGAGTTTTTATCGCGTAAGCCTATAGGCAAGAGAGGACTTGAGAATGTCTACAAGGATATGTTGGGGCTTTTACCTCTGAAGGAAAGTGAAGAGCTTTTAAAACCTGAATACAAATTTGCTATAGTCGCCAAGGATATAGTCGTAAAAGAATGTTTAAGGAGAATTCTTGAATTCGATTTCAAGTATGATGTTTTTGGGGGGAACGATTACCATTTTGTAGAGTATATAGGCAACGTACGTGAGGGGCATCTTATCAAAAGTAAAGAGGGAAGCGGATATTGTCCAGCAAAGTATCTAGGACGTATAAAATCAGAAGCTTATACTATCATTACTGATACTACGTACATACCAACTAGTGGGATTCCACAAACTCCTATAGTTATTTTTGCACAAGTCGGACCCCGCATGGAGAACTTTGCATTTGTCTACAGAGCAAATATCGTAACCAATCAAGAAATAAACGCTGTAAGCGATGGAGAGAGCACCATCTTTGTATATGATCCAAGGGGGTATTTGGTGTGATAAGTAATATTCAAGCATTCCTTGATTATCAAACGAAATTCAAAGATAGAAAGGATGTTGAGAACAGAATACTTCAAGAA
>WUQU01000101.1 GCA_009889605.1 Candidatus Bathyarchaeota archaeon
ATGATGAATAGATAAAAATGCCAACGGTGTTGTTTATCAGATGGTTTTCAAAAATGACGGTTTTGTTTGTTGAATAACCGATGTAGATGCCATAACTCTCATTATCCATAATATTATTTTTAGCTATGGTGTGTTACAGGAATATTTTAAACCAACCGTTGCCTTCACTGTCCATTATAGTGTTTGAAATAATTGTGTTATTTGAAGAATAATCTAGCCATATACCATTATAATTGTTTTTTAGATCGTTCCCTGAAATAACATTACGCGTTGCGTAATAGAGGCATATTCCATATTCAAAGTTTTGGATTTTAACATTTTTAACTGTCACATTATATCTATTGGTAAGGTCTATACCCACTGTTCCATTAACCAGTCCTTGAAGGGTATAACCTGCCCCATCGATGATTATATTGTCCCTTCCAACAATAATAGAAGAATTGATATCCGCTTTAAACTTGTAATAAGAGTTCCTAACGTTAAGAATTGGCGCTGTTGAAGGATAAACAGTTCCATTGGGCATTATAAAAATTTCAGTTGTTGGAACCGTCTGCGTTGGCGTCTCTTGTGACGGTGGTGTTTCCTCTGAACTTACTGGAGTATTCGCGTATTGCCACAACGCGTAACTTCCGAAAATAAGGACAAGTAAACAGGTTGCTAGAAGTATTTTGCCTTTAGGCCATTTCCGCGGCTTTTTTTCAGCTTCTCTTTCTCTTTGCACCCGATGGGCCTCTAGGGCTTTCTGATGTCTCATTTGTCTTTCTCGAAGCCTTTCTTTCCAACTTTTCTTTTTTGGCATCTTTCTCACTTGAACATTTAAGCGGCTTTTAATTTCCAGTTATTGAGTAGCTTTTTAGATATTAAGGAGTTTTTCAAAATTGAAGCCGTTTAAAGAAAAATTGAAAAGCAGCACGTTTATTGCGCACACTTTTAGTTATGTATCCATTGTTGCTGTTTTGGTTTTATAAAGCAAGCCATGTATACGAGCTTTTCATCAGAACATGTAGGTCAATAGATATATATTTGAATGCTTTATGCTTTTGGAAGGGGTGTGCTGTATGCCAGCGATAGAAGTTGGCAGAATTTGCGTGAAGATTTGCGGCAGAGAAGCTGGAAAAAAATGTGTCATAGTAGACGTGATAGATAAGAATTTTGTACTTGTGACTGGACCGAAAACTGTCACTGGGATTAAGAGGCGGAGAGCCAACATTAACCATTTGGAGCCCCTAGTTGAAAAGATTGAAATTAAAAGGG
Source organism: Candidatus Bathyarchaeota archaeon (assembly GCA_009889605.1). GTDB lineage: Archaea > Thermoproteota > Bathyarchaeia > Bathyarchaeales > Bathycorpusculaceae > WUQU01. Next base: position 1,255 of record WUQU01000101.1, read on the forward strand.
GAGCAACAGACGAGGATGTTATTGAGGCTTTGAAGGCAAAGGGTTTACTCGAGGCTATGGCTCAGCAGGTTAAACCAATTTTAACAGCTTAACAATTGTTATTAGTTTCCAAGTTTTCTTTATCATATAGAGGTGTTTCATGTAAATGCCTAGAAGTGTTGCGCCGTGGGAAGTGGAACGTAAACTTGTTGTTAAGGCTGAGGATGAAACTGATCCCCGCTATGGCTGCATTCCAGAAGAACGCCAAGCCCATGAATACATAAGGTTTGGCGTCATCAACTTGGATAAGCCTGCTGGGCCAACGAGCCACGAGGTGGCTGCGTGGGTTAAAAGAATATTGAATATTCAGAACGTCGGCCATGGTGGGACTCTAGAGGCTTAAAGCCAGAGAAATCCCAACGTGACCGGTGTTTTGCCAGTAACCCTAGAGGAATCTAGAAAAATTGTTCAAGCATTGCTTTTAAGCGGCAAAGAATATGTCTGCGTAATGAAACTTCACGGCGACACGTCAGAAGAGCGTGTTAAGGCTGTCTTAAAAGAGTTTGAAGATACCATTTATCAAAGACCCCCTTTAAGAGCTTCTGTTAAACGTCAGCTTCGAACAAGGCGAATCTATTATATAGATTTCCTTGAAATGGAAGGAAGAAACGTTCTTTTCAGGGTTGGATGCGAAGGAGGCACGTATATACGCATGCTTTGCCACCACATTGGCGAGATCTTGGGATGCGGAGCGCACATGCAAGAACTACGCAGAACAAGGGCGGGACCCTTCTTGGAAGGTGAAGGCATGGTAACGTTGCATGATGTGGCTTACTGGTTTATGAAATGGCAAAAAGACAAAAACAATGCTGTTTTGAAAAGGTTCATTCAGCCCATGGAGAAGGCGTTGGCTTTAGTTCCTAAAATATACATTAGGGACTCTGCCGTGGAAGCTATTTGTCACGGTGCAAAATTAACTGCCCCAGGCGTGGTTTCTCTTGAAACTGGGATAAACAAGGGTTTCATGGTGGCAGTTTTCACCTTAAAAGGCGAGGCAGTGGCTTTGGCAAGGGCTGAGGCTTCAACAGAGGAAATTCTTAAAATGGAACGCGGGATAGTTGCAGAGACTAAAAGGGTTTTAATGCCTAAGGGAACATACCCGAAAGGTTGGAAAAGCGGCGAAATATAAATGCTCAACAGGGCTAAAAAGGCAGATCACTATTTTGTGCAGCATCCAAAGTCGAAGCCGAAATTAGGGTTTCTAAGCACACATCTTCGGGGTAGACCATTTAAATTTTTAACAGCTTCAAGCGTCTTCTCAAAAAGGCGCATTGACCCGGGCACAAGGCTTTTGATAGAGTCCATGATTCTACCCGAGAGTGGATACGTCTTGGATATGGGATGTGGCTATGGGGCGGTTGGAATCGCGGCCGCAGTTTTCAACCCTAAACTACACGTGATTATGGTGGATGTAAACGAGCGTGCGGTTAGACTTGCAAAGAAAAACATTGAAATTAACCATGTGGGCAATGTAGAAGTGAGGCATGGCCACCTATATGAACCAGTTAAAAACACAGTTTTTGACTGCATTCTATCGAATCCACCGGTAAGCGCTGGACTAGCAACGGTAAAAGCCCTAATAACCGAAGCCCCAAGGCACATGACAGAAAAGGCCACGTTTCAAATGGTTGTAAAATCTAAAATTGGAGGGAAAAGGCTTCAGTTTATTTTTGAGGAAGCCTTTGGAAACTTCGAGGTTCTAGCAAGAGAAAGCGGCTATCGCGTATTAATTGCAGAAAAAAGATGACAATTTTCAACCACTCAGCCTATCCAATTTTTCCTAACCAACGGAATTATCGCAAGGGATTTTGGAAAACTTACGGCAAAACCTATCAAAAAACCCCGAAACCACCTCTCAAAAACTCTGAAATAAAACCCAAATTAATTAAAGTGAGAACAAAGGAATAACAAAAGGCATGCCCAAAGACATGAAAGCACGCCCAAAAAAGGATAATTATAAGGCACATAAATAAGCATTAATCAGCTAGCACATAGTGCCGGGGTCTCCTAGTCAGGTAGGGAGCAGGCCTGGAGACAAACCGCCCAAACGCCATTCAGCCTGTGGCCCGCAAGGGCCGCGTGGGTTCAAATCCCACCCCCGGCGCTTAGAACATCTTTTCCTAGTTCATTTTGGGCTTAGTCCAACAGAAGAAACCCAATTTGTGATTTACGTATAGTGAACGCAATGGTGTTTAGAGCGAAAGTAGCAGCATTCAGCCTTAAAGTTACGACGCTATAAATTGTAACTCACAACAGTTGCGTCTTCATGGTGCTATATAGCGTCTTTAATAATAACAAAGGAAAAAGGTGTCTTATTGGTTTTCTTGAGAAATTATGGGTCCCTACATCATCAGGGTGAGAAGATAAGGCCCAAACAAGCCCTGCCTACGATTAAATGAAATATATCACCATTCGTTATGCTCGTAGTTTCTGAAAGGCTTAACATCCCCTTAAAAGGTGGTCTACCTTTGCTTTGAATTTTGCCAGAGAAAGCAATCCCGAACATTGAATTTGAATAGGTGTAAGACCATGTATAAGACCAAGAGTACGTTTCGTCACTATTCCAAACCCATTCCTTGATTTCATCATCCCAATAATAAATGTGCCTCATTTCTGTGTAACTTGTTTCGCCTTCACTAGTTCCCTCTCTAACCATTTTTGTTATCATAAATGGACTTAGATTAACTTTAAATGTTGTAGCAGATGAAGGACCCCAAGTGGCAACGATCTCACCACTCCATGTGGGTTGTGGACTGTACCACCTTGCTTCATAAACGCTGTAACTTTCTGTCCATGAGGCTTCCTTAAACAAGAGGACCTCCGCTTTCCACTGCTTACCTTCCCAATCCCACCAATATTCTTCCCGATAGTCACGTGAAATATCTACTCCAGAGTCTACCCATAGTACGCATATTTGTAGCCTGGAGTTCCTAAGCGAAGATTCCCGCTGACAGTTAATAGCATGGACCCCGATATACCTTTATCCATGTCATTAATGATGCCTGTCAATGTATACTTAATCTTCGTTTCTTCTTTAGCTGCTAGCGCTGGTGTTATGGCTAAAGCCAACATTGGAATGAGCATTTGTGTCTTTTTCATTTTTACTTCCCTCCTTTTTCACAACTTCTATTGAGTTGGATACTTCAAAAATACACGCGTGTTTAAAAGACGCTCACCATAGGTGAGCATGGTTCTTGCAGAAAAGAACATAAGAGAATGTGTAAAGTCAGTTTGAGTGTATCAATTATTTTATCCCGCGGCACGCATAAGGAAGCATATATGCCTTTCTGTCAGCTAGAACAAAGATGAAACAGAAAGTGTTCTTCGAGCGGGCAGGATGACTCCTAACTGGGATGGCTAGGTCTTGCCGAACCAAATTCTGACATTTGGTCTAAACATATAGTAAACAAGCAGTGCACCAATTACGACTAGGACTATGCTGGTTACGTCGCCTAACGCCAACGATGTGAGGCCGAGAACTATTCCAATAACGTAAAGGACAAGACCAACGATCCAAGCCCAACTGCTTCCTTTCCAAAAGCCCCATCCTACAGCTATAGCTAATATTCCCAGAATAAGGAAGATAATTCCCAAAACGACGATGAAGGCTCCAAAAAGTGCGAATATTCCGCCTCCTCCTACAACAGTACCTATCTGAGCTGATAATGCCATATAGATCAGCCCTAATAATGAAGCACCTATTCCGCCAAGTATGTCAAGCACAGCTAGTATGGTTACACCTAAAGGCCTTTGCGCTTCAGTTTTCATTATTATTCACCTCCCTTGTGTTTCCAATAACTTTACCACACTCTAATGCCTCTTTAGGTACACCACACATTTAACGGGCGCTCACGATAAGTGAGTGCAAAATTACAGAAAAGATGCTTGAGCTTTTGCGAGTTTAAATGGCTAATTTATTGTAGTCTAAGGGTACCAAAGTAGTTTTACCTATTCA
>WUQU01000102.1 GCA_009889605.1 Candidatus Bathyarchaeota archaeon
CGTCTAAATCCAGGGAGAAGGCTGGGATAGGTATTAATGCCTGCTGGCGTACCGTCCCAGCCTTCTCTATTTATTACACATCTATTGTGATGAAATTTCACAAACTTTATTTGTCCACTCATTCAGTTTTTCTTGTGACTCATCTGCAACCAGAAACCTTCCAAAGCTGAGCTTTTTAGCTTTTTGTATAAATTCTAAAAAATGCTTTTCGACAGCAAGGTTGCAGTTTTCTATTATCACTAAAATGCCGTTCTGCTGCTGGATCTGGTTTACTTTAATGTATGGGAACAGGTTTAAGGAAATCCTTTTTGCATTCCCGCCTTTCAGTTTCAGCTTCTTTAGACTCAGTTCAACCTGCCAATCATAATTTTGCAGTTCCCTTGCAAGAATATTAATTCCAAATCTGATTTCTCTATCCCGGGGCGTTTCTTCGCCCAGAACATATTTGACAAACTGCATATTATCAGCAACAATCCTGATTTTTTTCTCATGTGGTATTGTCGGCAGAACAGCAAGCAGAGCAAGAGCTTCTGCATATCGTGTTGCTGCTCTGCCAAAATCATAGATCTTTTCTTCTTTATTATCGCCATCTATAATAAAGATCCTTATCAAACCACTGCTTAAAGCATTGAGAAAGACAAAAACGGTTCTATCATCTTTCTTTATAGCACCAGAAGTTTTGCCTTCTACAAAATCAAATTCAATTTTCCCATTAGAAAATCTCAACCTTGCTTTGAATTTCTTCTTTTTAGCTTTAGAATAGAACTCTATCTCATCTGTAGAACCTTGCTGAACAAGCTTGTCTATATTTTGCTGTGTAAGTCTATAACCATAAAATTCTACTGGCAGGCAAATGCCGCATTGACACCTGTACTTGTTATTTTGAATTTCAAATTCCTTTTGACACTTTGGGCATATCATCGAACTTCTCCTTTCTTACATAATTGTTGGCACAATAGTTCTGGGCTTTCCCTTTTCTTTTGTTATATAACCCTTCTTTGCCAATCTCTGTAGATGCCTATGCAATGTAGATGATGACTTAATCCCCACCATGTCTGCAAGCTCTCTGATAGAGGGGGAATAACCTTTTTCATTAATATACCCTATTTCATTAATATACCCTATGATAGCATTCAGTATCTGTTGCTGCCTTTCTGTCAATCCCTGCATGAGCAGACGCCCCTTTCTACAAACAATTGTTTGCTATTTCTATTATAACTCAGAAATATACCGAACGCAAGTTTGATTTTAAACGGGCTGCAGTATACGGTTTCTGCAGCCCTACTGGAGATTGCCAAGGACACTGAGCGGATCTACTGGAGTGCCGTTGATTCTAATCTCAAAGTGCAGGTGATTACCTGTTGAATTGCCTGTCGAGTCGGCACCACCTATTTGCTGACCTTTTGTTACCATTTGTCCTACCTGAACATCTATGTCTGCCAGGTGTGCGTAGTAAAACTCATATTCTCCTGACTGCAAGATGATGACCTTACCATAACCACTCATCCAGCCTGCAAACTTGACAACTGAGTCTTTAACTGCAAAAACAGGCTGACCATAGGTTGTAGCAATGTCGATACCGGTGTGCATTTTCCACGTTTTATAGATTGGGTGGTAGCGCATACCGAACGGGCTTGTAATATTCATATCGCCTGCGACAGGTTTAGCAATTTCAGGGTTTGCAAGCATTTCACCGACAGATTTATAAAGCTGTGCCTGTGCTATAAGTTGCGGAGCGTATTCACTTCTTGTTTTTGCGTAGTTGTTTGGAGCATCCCATTTCTTAGCACCACCTATTCCCATCCAGTAGCCTGCAAGTGCAGGGATTACTTGTTCTTTCCATCCATCACCCTGCCAGTCTATTGAAGATGGATCTCCCACCATTTCTTTGATGCAGTTGTAAATTGTCCAGCTACCAATCAGAACCTGGTCTCTCGGGTTATTGATATCTCCTGTGATTGTTACATCAGGGAATGCGTTTTTGAAAGTTTCAACTCTGCTGTTCCAGTATTTTTGTTGTACCTGCATGAGTCC
>WUQU01000103.1 GCA_009889605.1 Candidatus Bathyarchaeota archaeon
ACTGTAAGACTGCCAGCCAACAGAATTTAGATGAATCTTCATCTTACCATTCTCTCCTGTCACTTGCATGTCTGATACTCCTGACCATTGATCGCCACTCCAGTATACCCACTCACCCAAGCCTGTATCAAATGTTCCATCTGGTATGAGCTGATCGCCAACTTTTTGAGTATGCACTGCTGGCTGTGCTGGCTGTTGTGGGATCAAATCAATGACTTCTATCTGGATATCATCAAAGTATACATCAAATGGCACAGTTGAAAATCCATCTACTTTGCCTATCTCAAGCGAGAGTTTTGCATTTGTATCTGTTTCATTGTTCATAGCAAAGTATACGGCATACTCTACCATGTCAGTTGTGATATCTATAGTTTTCTTTGGCATGTATTCAATAAACCACGGGTCAGATGTCAGCGGCTTGCCAATTGCAATGTTTATCTTTCTTGTAACCGATGCCCTTGCTTTAAATGAAATCTTGTAATTTTTGCCCTTTACTAATGTAATTCCTTCTCGAAAGATCTGCGGATCCCATGGATCATTGCCCACCAGATTTACACTAACCTTTAACTCCCCGTTTTCAACTGTGGTTGTTACATTATTGCCAGCAGATGACCACCATTTCCAATTATTAAGGCTGTCTGGCGTGTTAAAGCTACCATCTGGCAGGAGCTTATCGCCTATAAACTGCTGTGGCTCAGAAGGGCTACCACCTGTGATTTCTTCTGCTACACTTCTTTCAAAGTACCCACAGTTTTCTGATACTTCAGCAATTCTTATATTGTCAATTGTAACTGTATGGACTATTTCCTGCGGATTTTTGCCGTTTGGCGACATCGTCCCAAGCCCTATTACAAGTCTTATGTCAGACCTTGTTGCATCCATTACAAAATCAAATGTGTAATTTTTCATTTCAGTTGTAAGCGGTAAATACTTTTCATAATGCCCATAGTATGTTGAGTCGTCAATCTTGATGAACATATCTCTCGGCGAATTGGATTTTGCATCCAGAGAAACTCTGTATACCTTTCCATTCTCAAGCGCCATTGGGCCTTGGATAATCTGTATGCTCCAGAATGCCAA
>WUQU01000104.1 GCA_009889605.1 Candidatus Bathyarchaeota archaeon
AACCGGAAGTCTCTCGCTAAAAAAGAGGAGGTAAAGCCTGTTGTTTGAAGCGTTAATAGGGCAAGCAATTCTGGTGCTAATATATGGCTTATCATTTGGGTGCATTCTCGCCATAATAAGTGTGGGTTTATCCTTAACCTATGGGCTTATGAGAGTTCTCAACATTAGCCATGCAATATTTTACGCTTTAGGCGCTTACATATTATATACGGTTATCGTCTATTTCAAGGGAAACTTTTTGTACGGCATATTAGTAGCCATAGGTTTCACAGCCTTTATAGGATTAATCGAAGAAAAAATTCTAATTAGAAGGCTATACGGGAAATACATAGACTTTTCAATTCTGATAACCTATGCCGTGGTGTACATTGTAACCGACATAATTAAAATGCTCTGGGGACTTGAACCAAAACCCGTCGCAGACCCTGTTGGAACAGCTGTCCTCTTTTTAGGTATGAGCGTGCCAGTCTACAGAGTTTTAATAATAGTGTTAACTGTTGCCGTGTATGCGATGCTAACCCTGTTTCTTAAAAAAACCATGATCGGAAAGATAATTCGCGCCGGACTTGAAGACCGTGAAAGTCTACAAGCTTTAGGGATAAATCCATCTAGATCTTTCACCATAATGTTTGTGATCGGGAGTTCTCTAGCAGGCCTTGGTGGTGTTCTTTACGCACCAATAATTATGGTTTTCCCTTACATGGGTCACGAAATAATTCCATTGACCTTTGCCACCGTGGTAACAGGCGGCATTGGCAGCTTAAAGGGTTCGCTTGTCGGCGGGGCCGTACTAGGCTTGAGCGCTTCTATTGGCGCTTTTATATATGGGCCTATAGTTCAAGCAATGCCTTTCATTGCAATGCTCATTGTACTTGCAATTAAGCCAGGCGGCATTTTTGGCGAATAATTTGGCGAGTAACAAGCCTTGATAATTGTGGCGATTTTACTTTATTTCTTAAGATTTCATTGTTAAACAATAGAGTCTCGATGCAAACTTTTATAAGAATGTCTATTTTTAAACTTCTACCTATGTCTGGAAAAATTAGAACTGTTAGAACGATATGCCAAGGATGCCATTGTGAATGCGGGGTTCTCGTAACAGTCGAAGACGGGAAAGTGAAGAAAATTGAAGGTGATCCAAACCATCCTATGAACCGCGGTTTCACATGCGTAAAAGGAAGAGCTTACCATGAAGTTGTACATCACCCCGACCGTTTAAAGTATCCATTGAAACGTATTGGCGCAAGAGGAGAAGGCAAATGGCAAAGAATCACATGGGATCAAGCCCTCGATGAAATAGCTCAAAAGCTTACTGAAATAAAAGAAAAATACGGACCTGAAGCCATAGCCACAATACATGGCACTGGTCCAAGGCCTACAAAACAGTCTCTTCCACTGCTCTTATACTCCTTAAACAGCCCAAACAGAGTTGATGTTGATCTCCATATATGCTATGTTCCCTCACTTGTTGCTGAAATCTGTACATATGGCACTTCTATAACACAGGAGATTGGTCCAGACTACCCGAACGCTAACTGTATTGTGGTGTGGGGTGCGAATCCGCTTGCTTCCCACCCTGCTAAAGGAAAAGAAATCGTGGAAGCCGAAAAAGAGAGAAATGCAAAGCTTATTGTTGTTGATCCGCGTAAAACTCCGCTTGCAGCCATAGCTGACATATGGCTGCAAGTGAGAC
>WUQU01000105.1 GCA_009889605.1 Candidatus Bathyarchaeota archaeon
GCTGGTTTACTAATAGGTTCTACAGTAACGGGTGTGTCCTTAGCTATATTTATGGCAAACTCTGGTGGTGCTTGGGATAATGCGAAAAAATATGTAGAAGAAGGACATCTTGGTGGAAAAGGTTCTTTTACCCACAAAGCTACAGTTGTTGGTGATACAGTAGGCGATCCATACAAAGATACTGCAGGCCCTTCTTTGAATATACTTATAAAACTAATGGCTATAACATCTATCGTATTTTATTCAATAGTGGGGAGGTGGCTATAAATGAGAAGAATAGGAGTACTTTCTGCTGGCAATGACTGTCCTGGAATAAACGCAGCTATAAGGTCTATTGTAGTCAATGGAATAGAACAAGAAGTAGAAATTATGGGAATTAAAGATGGTTTTGAAGGACTTTTAAAAGACAAAGTAGACATACTAGTAAGAAATAGCGTCTCAGGCATTCTACACCAAGGTGGAACAATCCTTGGCACATCTTTATTCACTCCTGAAAAAGAAGAAGAACTAGTAGCGATCAAAAACAAGACCATCCAGTACGGCATCACAGGATACATTATCTTAGGTGGCAGAAGTGCTGTAAAAAATGCACTGAATTTGCAAAGGTACGGTATACCGAGTATAATAGTACCTGCAACAATTGATAACGATTTATCGTTTACGGACTTTTCAATTGGTTTTATAACTGCTCTCGAGCATGTGACTCAAGCGCTTGACATAATTCACTCAACAGCAGAATAACACCACCGAGTTATGATAATAAAAACAATGGGAGCGCCAGGAGGTTGGCTCGCCACATATGGAGGACTTGCAGGTGGCGCTGATTTCGTAGTTACGAGCTCTGACGTGATTAATCCAGCTGATCTCATAAAGACAATCCAGCACAGATACGAAAGTGGAAAACGATTCTCAATAGTAGTAGTGGAAGACGGAGTAAAACTACCCGATGAAATATTAGATGAGTGCAAATGTTCTTACGAGACTGATCCGGCCGAAGTAATAGGACTATACATTGGCAAAAAATTGGAATTAGAATGGCGTTACACAAATCTAGGATACATCCAAAGAGGTGGAACACCTGCGGCTATCGACCGGATAATTGCAACGCAGATGAGTGCAAGGGCAGTGGAACTTGTGAAAATGGGA
>WUQU01000106.1 GCA_009889605.1 Candidatus Bathyarchaeota archaeon
AACATTCTTGAGGCAGCTATGGGAAAAGAAAGTGTTCTGCATAACATACAAAGCAAAGCGTATAATGTTTGTCGACGGGCCGTTGGAAGGGTTGATGTGGACATCCGCAACACAATATGATTATGTTTTTTACGAAAATCGTAAATCATTGTTAATAGATATTGATCAGCTCAGGACACAGATAGAAAGTGCTATACAAAACTGTAAAGTGGCAATGGAAAAGACGTATTGCAGTAAGTAGTATGATACAATTATTAACACCTGCACTCACCCTGAGGCTGGAACAGCTGGGTGTCAGAAAAGAATATTTGGCAACGGCCGCTGGGTTTTTAATAAGGTGTTGGTCTGGGAACAACTGCCTTGGCGCTTATACATACATTCAGTTGTGTAGAAACGATCCCCTGTGTAAATATATAAAATATGTACTAGAAAATGATGACAAAGAGGGGGCCTTGAGGGCCCTGTCCTGGTTTGTCGTATGCTCTGGCAAAAGATTAATAAAAAATATAGATATTAGAGGTCGTGTTGTGTCTTACGACTACACCGAAGAATTTTTGAAAAAACACCCTCCTCCTGCCGTAGATTGCGAAGTTAAAGTTTAAATATCTGAGAAAACAGTATTAACATGCCAAAAAAGAGGGCCCGGAGGACGGAGGAACACTACAGGTTTTTACTTCAAAGGGGGCTGGAACTTTACAGAAGAAGAATAAGACAAAGAGCCTCCAGGCTCATAGCCGAATTCCTGAACATAAAGAGGTTGCCAAGAAGACTGACATTTAGGGATGTACTAAAAATTGTAGAAGCCGTACAAAAGGGTAGGACAAAAGTACCGTTTATGTACCATTGGGTGGAAAGGTATAGAGGCGCCTGGCTAGCAAAAAAATGGGCTTGGTACATTAGAGAGAAAACATACTGGAGAGAGCAGTTCGAAGAGCTGGCAAAAATAATAGACAACTATAGGAGACTGTACGGGATGACGGTACTGGCCCCAAAGCAGATAATAGCACATATGACGGCATGGATGGACTCTCAGAATCTAGTTGAGCCTGAACTATGCACAGCGCGTGGCCGTTTTGGCGAACTTGCTGACGTGTTAACTCAAGTACGTAGACTAGTCGTTTGGGACGAATTTATGACGTGGGCCGTGTCAATTGCCAGAGTGTGGCCCAATCGGCTGTACCGTGTAGTCCTGTTCCTGAATCAGAGAAACCGATTGGCAGATGAAACTAGTGAGAGAGGAGGGGCATACTTTAGGGACATCGGGTATGGTACGGGCAAATATTGGATATATTCATACAGAGTCTACGGAAAACAGTTGCCAGAATTGATCAGACAGTTCGATGAAGATTTAGAGTCTGTCATGCTATGGACAATAGACGCGCCTCCAGTGGCCCCAGAGTGTACATAATATCATGGCCACGAAAGTGTGTCTTTCCGAGATAGGCCCAGAAATGCCGATGCGATTAAAAAAAGACATATGTATGGAAATAAGAGAGCCGACGCGGCCCGTGCCCCGTGAAAACCGGTTCTTCTCGGCTAAAGCGTATTGGTTCTGGGCCACACACGAGATCGACATAGAGGCATCATATCTTCAGGTAGGGCTTAAAGAAAAACTTATAAGGATGTGGTGGGGGTCGGTGGAAATTAAGTCGGCTAGCCAGTTTAAAGCTATGTATAAATCAATATATAAATTTAAGTATATAGCAAGCCCAATTCTTGTCAACTGGGGAGGCATTGTATATCAAGAGCCCCGGCCCCAGATTACAAAAAATATCTAGAATCTCAAAAAGAGGATTGAAAGTAATAAGTAGCGAGCAACTGCGCAACCGCAGGCCTAGCCCATGGCCTGTACTTCTCCTCAAGCGCACAGTAGAGCTTGATTACCTCACGCAGGAATTCGGACGGCGTCACGAATGCTAAATATAATTAGGAAGATAAACTTATGCACGTGCAAAAGGGCGGAAAAAAAAGTGTGATTTAATGCGCGCGCACTTATAGTTAGTCTGTCGGCGCCTGTGCCAACGTCTCTTGTATAATCCACGCAACTGTAGTTGCAGATGCGTTTACAGCAGCGAGCACAAT
>WUQU01000107.1 GCA_009889605.1 Candidatus Bathyarchaeota archaeon
CCCCTGAGAATTTAGAGCTAATGTTCGCTATGCGCTCGTCTTCCTTCGGGCGTGCATAAGGGTCTATCAGCATAAACCCTAGTATTTGCTTCTGGGCTTCCCAACCAGGATTTTCCTCAGCGGGCCATTTAAGTTCTTTCCTCCTCTGACCTGAATAAACGGCGAAGCCATCGCCTATCCATATAAGCGTGCCACCGTTTCGGAGCCATTGGCCAACTAAACTATCGTTCTTTGTATGGACTGTTTCTGGGAAAACACCTGAAGGTATTATGATGATGGAATCGTAATTTTCCTGCATCAACGACCTTAATTCATTCGCATTAACTATTCGTATGGATCCGCTGTAGCCCCTCAGCTTTAACTCGACGGGTATATGATCCGTAAGTCCTAGCCAGTGGCGTTTTCCAACATGTGATGATGGATACTCCTCATCATAGTAGATGAAGACTTCCTTATCTCTTACCTCATTCATAATTGGCATTATTACAACATTTGCATTCATAGGATAGTCACCAGACTTTAGGGAGTATCTTACCTCAACATTCATCCCAACGTTTGTTTTCAATAATCTATATTCTTTGACGTTTAGGCAAGCTATCTCTCGTTGCTTAGGCTGATTGTAGATTAAAAACTGACCTATCATTGGAAATAGTAATGCTATTATTAAAAGTTTCCGCAAGAACTTCATCTTTTCTTTCCTCTACCGAAGGTTGGAATTAGGCAAGAAATCAATATAATCCACCCAAGGTTGCCAGAGAGATGGAAAGAAACTGTTCTAACATTACTTGAGAGCCACCACTTCCAGTAATCACTAACTACCATAAAGTCTAGGAGAGGGGTATATAAACTTAGTGGATAAAGGGGCATTATCCATACACAACCAAACATTAAGGCTGAAAGCGAGAGTACGTTTAGTCTAAACAAATAATGGTCATATAAGCCGAAAGCTAAAATCAAAAAAGGAAGTATCCATAAAATATGCTGAGGATTTACATTTATTGATGTCATATAGACCGCTACTAATATAGTGATGTGCCCGAGAATAAGCGACTTGAGAAAATTTTTTGCTCGTAAAAAGAAGATGAGACTAATTAAGAAGGATAACCCAGTACCAATTACAACTAAAGTTCTAAAAAAGGAAGCGTTACCTATGATAAATCGAAGCAGCCACTCCATTGTAGGTAAACGGGCGATTTGCCAAGGAGTTAACCCTCCGATACTGGGGAGAATACCTGTTCTAGTGAATACTGCATGGAAAAATTCACTACCAATTAGAGGAGTGAAGAAAATAATGATTGGAATAAGCAATCCGCATAAAAATTTTAAGCATTGGACAAGTTTTTTGGTTCCATTTAGTTTTTCTCGTTCTAGTAAAATCGTTGTAGATAAGTATAATGGTAAGAGATAAATTGGATATAACTTATAAAGTACTCCAAGGCTTAAGGCTATTCCAGACTCTAGGTAATTTTGTTTATATAAAAAGTAAAAAGCAATGAGGGTCATTAAGGCTGGAAGTACGTCATACATACCATGGATTGAGCTTATCCAAATCACAAGTGGATTAAAAAACCAGAGATTAAAACTGAGCATGGCACGTTTTTCATCTCTAAGCTCTTTCACGAAGTCGTAAATAATGATGCCGACTACTGCATCTGCAATAATCAACGGAAGTTTGAAAATAATATTAAAAAAGGGCGACGTAATTATTAATGAAAATCTCACGCTTGGAGGGTTAAAGTCAAGAGTATTCATCCGAGTTCCCCACATGCTTGGAGTTACAAAGAAACTTACTAGCTTGATGAAAGGATAAAATGTATAGGCCCAAAGCGGTGGATAGCTGAAATACTTAGTAGTATCAACATCGAGACCACCAGAGAGTAAATCGTTAGCTGTTATGTACCAGACAACGACATCATCTAGATGCGATGTTAGTGGTGAAAGAAAAAGTCTTAGAGCTAAACCAATTAAAATTAAGTCCATTAGTGGATGAGTTTTAACTGCTTTTATTGTCATTAAAGCTCTGCCACCTCATGGCTTTTTTATTTACGTCTATAACTATGACATTAAATCCTTCAGCTTTTAAATATGACGGGAATATTGAGTATCCGCTTCCTATATCAACAACAAAACACGGCTTTTCCGAATAAAGCATGTTTATTATCAAGGTATATTCTTTGAGTCTCCATGCGCTTAATCCATAAGAGTAAAAAAGCGATTTTATCCCATTAGCTTTCCAATTAAGTATTAATAACTTTTCGTAACTCATCGAATAAACCTAGCTCCTCTCAAGTAGCTTCTTACGATGGTTAACCCAG
>WUQU01000108.1 GCA_009889605.1 Candidatus Bathyarchaeota archaeon
CATGGCGTTTTTAGGTGCTTGGCTTGGAACGGCAAGACGGTCTTTTGAGGTAAATCAGTCGCCTTCCGATGTCTTTGTGGTTATCCATCTTAATGATGATTTGGAGCCTAATTTGATTAAGTCTATGTTGAAGGACTTACAAGTTGTTAAAGGAGTCCAACGGTGCGTTTGGGTTGGAGATAACACGACTAACGCCATATGGGATGCAAAAATCGTTTGTCAAGATGGTTAGATGAATTACAAGATTACAAAATCGTGATGCAATGTGATTATGCTTTCGTTGAGAAGTACGGCTATTACGATTATCCTTTTGGAAGCTTAATGACACGGAGACGTTTAGCCAAACTTGGTACAAGAACTGGTACGGAAACTTGAGCGAACTGCTGGCAAAACATGAAAATGTGATATTAATGGTGGGTTTCAACGAGCCCTACAATTATTTTCGGACAAAAGAGATGGCTCAAACAATAATGAAAAGGGAAAACTTAACATGGAAAAACATGAGCACAACTCCTTTCAGCACGGAGTTTCTAATGCCTTACACTTTTTGGGCGAATTATTGGGGATCCCCAGAAAACGCGTCCATAGAAGAGGATTGTGTTCCCTTTTGGAGAAACTACTCTGACTATATAGGCGTAAACCTATGGGCTTACCGCGAACCACCATCCAAACCCTACATTCCTCTAGACCGCGAAAAATATTGTTTTGAAGCATATGAAAGAGCAGAAAATGTGATATAAATTTGTGAGAAGTATTCTGAGCAGTTAAAAAAGCCTATTCATATCAACGAGTTTCCATTATGGGACACGGAAACTGCAAAATTGATTCGTGACAGAGTTATTAGGCCACCGAATATCGTACAATTTATCAATTATGGTATTGGAGTGGACAAGAAGAAGTGCATTATGACGGATGGACTTATGGACCTTTTAATGTTGACGCAAATACACATGAAATAAGCGAAGGAGAACCCTCGTACAGAGTTTTCAAAGAAACATTTGCTCCCCAATCAGAGCTCACAACTGAAGGGAAAGCCATGGTTCTATCCGTATTTACTCTTGAAACAGCGTTCGTAGTGCTTGGGATAATATGGGCTGATAAATCTTCTAAGCGTAACAAAACAAATCCAACTTTTGCACGTTTCCCATGCACTGTGCACTTTAAGACTTAAAGACAAAAACCGTCAAAGTTTTTGGAAAATTTTAAATGTCGGAAATATAACCGTAGATTTCGCACATGACAAACGTATGGAAGTAGGAGTTTGCAGCAAACCTTTAAACTTCGAAAGTTCACGCCAAAAGACTTAGAACGTGTCACATACATCAACCGCGTCTGCCTTCCAGAAAACTATGTGGATTATTTTTTCATGGACTTGTATGAAAGGTTTCCAGAAACATTTATCGTGGCAGAGGAAAACGGCGAAATCGTAGGTTACATAATGTGCCGCATTGAAACAGGCTTGTCAAATTTTGGTTTCGGCGGTTTCATAAAAAAGGGACACATTGTTTCAATAGCTGTTATGCCCGAGCATAGAAGAAAAGGCATAGGACACGCCCTAGTAACAAAGGCCATGGAAGGCATGCACCTCTACAATGCCAAACAATGCTTTCTAGAAGTCAGAGTAACAAACACGCCTGCAATAAGCCTATACAAGAAGCTTGGATTCAAAATAACCAGAACGATCCACGGGTACTATTCAGACGGCGAAGACGCTTACTTAATGAGCAGAGAACTATAAACTCAGCTTCCTGTAGATTCGATTGCGGCTTTCTTCAGCTTTTCGGGCCACTTCCATGAAAAGGTTACGCCCATGAGAGTCTATAGCAACCGTTAAGGGGCCAAAATCTTCAACTTCAAAAATCCACATAGCCTCTGGAACACCCAAATCAAGCCACTCCACACCCCTAACAGACTTTATGGCCTTTGCAGCTAAAACTGCCGCGCCGCCCGTAAAAGCACCATAAACCGCGCCACACTTCGCCATAGCATCGGTGGTTCTTTCACCCATCCCGCCTTTACCAACCACAACCCTAACATGAAACGCCTCAATGAATTCGGCTTCAAAAAGCTCCATGCGTGTGCTCGTTGTCGGACCAGCGGCTAAAACCACCCATCCACCACCTTCATTTTTGACCAGAGGACCACAGTGAAAAACAGCTAATCCTTCAAGGTTTACGGTTAAAGGCTTCCCTTCCTTAGCATATTTTAATGCTCTTTTGTGAGCTTGATCCCTCGCTGTCACCATAGTCCCGGTTATGTATAATACGTCGTTAACCTTTAACTTGCGAATCTCCTCCACGGATACGGGAGTTTTAAGACGATAGGTAGCCATACTTTTGTTCACCCTTCTGTTTTATGAGTTAAATATTCAACTGTCCCATCCGCGTAAATTCTTGCAGAGGCTTTTCTGGCAGCCCAACAGTTAAAAGCAACAGCCACTGGAAAAGAAGCCGTATGCCTAAAAGCGTAGTCTACATGAACCCTTAAAGCAGTGGTTTTCCCACCTAGTCCCATGGGTCCTATGCCAGTCATGTTAACCGCCTCTAAAAGTTCCTTTTCAAGCTTGTCCAATTGAGGATTTGGATTAGGTTCATTAAAAGGCTTAAGAAGAGCTTTTTTAGCCAGTTTCATGGCGACGTCTGCGCTGCCGCCGAAGGCAACACCTAAAATTGTGGGGGGACATGGCTGGGCACCCGCATTAATTACGGCGTCGACAACAAACTTTTTCAGCGCCTTAAGCCCTTCACTTGGCAAGAACATGCCAAATGCGGAAACGTTCTCTGAGCCTCCTCCTTTTGGCATTACGGTCAATTCAAGGCTTTCGCCTGCAACAATTTCCCATTCCACATAGGGCATGAACCTTCCAGTGTTGTCTCCGCTGTTTTTGTCATTCAGCGGGTCAACAGCGTTAGGTCTCAAAGGAATTTCCTTTGTAGCCCTCCGTGTCGCCTTTACTAGAGCATCCTCAACCATGCCGAGACCTTCCACGTCAGCTCCAGCTTTAACGTAAAAAGTTATTACACCGGTATCCTGGCATATGGGGATCTTGCGCTTTTCAGCAAGCTCCACATTTTCAAGGATAGCGCCCAACTGGGTTTTACCAGCCTCGCTTGTTTCCTCTGCATACGCCTCCCTCAAAGCTTCTTTAACGTCATCAGGCAAGTATATGGCAGCTTGCTTCAAGAGGTTGAAGGCAACACGCTCCACAATAGCGGCTTTCAAGGCTTTTCCCAGCAAAGATTTAACAGTTTGTCTTTTATCGCCGCAGAGCTTAAACATTTCCAAAAAGAAGACTGTGAAAAACAAAAGTCAGCAAAAAACCATTAAAATTTTCACTTTAACATATCTCTCCAGATTTTCAACACTCCAATTCCACGCTTGATTTAAATACTGCCTAGGTTAACTGTTTCGTGGGATGCTCATGTCCGAGGAAGAGGAAGGCTTAAAAAAACAGAGGTACGAGTCTTTAGAGGATCTTCCAGGAGTTGGGCCAGCAACCGCCCAGAAACTTAAAGAGTTAGGCTTTCACACGGTTGAGTCTTTGGCCATGGCCACGGTTCGCGAGTTAGAACCCGCGGGTATAAGCGAGAAAAAAGCTTTAGCTATGATTAGCGCTGCCCGCTCTTCAATAGGCATATCCTTCATAAGGGCTGATGAACTTCTCAAAATGCGCCAGAACGTTTTACGTTTAACCACAGGAAGCAAGGCATTAGATAAACTTCTCGACGGTGGCTTAGAAACCCAAACAATTACAGAGTTTTACGGCGAATACGGAAGTGGCAAAAGCCAGATATGCCATCAGCTATGCGTAAACGTGCAGTTACCGCCCGAAAAAGGTGGACTCAACGGCGCCGCATTATACATAGACACGGAGAACACTTTCAGAACAGAACGCATCGTGCAGATGGCTAAACACTTGGGACTTGACCCGGAAAATGTTGTCAAAAACATCATTTACGCTGAAGCTTACACCTCAGACCACCAAATGTTTCTCTTGGAGAATGCTGACGAAGTTGTAAAACAAAACAACGTTAAACTTATTGTAATTGATTCCTTAACAGCCCATTTCAGAAGCGAATACATTGGACGTGAAATGCTTGCTTCTAGACAACAGAAACTTAACAAGCACATGCATAGGCTTATCCGCATAGCCAGAGCCTTCAACGCTGTAGCGGTCGTAACAAACCAGGTTATGGCAAAGCCGGACATGTTCTTCGGAGACGCTATAAGCCCCATAGGCGGACACATAGTAGGGCACACAAGCCACACCCGCGTTTATTTGAGAAGAGCCTCCCATGGTTCGGTGCGCATCGCCCGGCTGGTTTCCAGTCCATATCTTCCAGAAGGAGAGGAAATATTTAAAATAACCGAGAATGGAATAGAGGACATTTCTGAAGAAGAGAAACCCAAGTCGAGTGGGCGTTAAAATGCCTATACCCTCAGCTTTGGTCACCCGTTTCGCCCAGCTCCTCATCAACAAACAGTTTGCGGAAGCGGAACGGGAACTGGAAAGGCTTAAACAAAAAATGCACAAAACAGAATGGAACAGAGGTTATTTCAGGGCTTTATACGGAATGCTGCTTATACGTAGGGCTAACAACAGTGACTCCTATTCTTTCTTCGCTAAATTGGATTTAAACGATAAAGAAGCACTGCAAACCTATAGGAAAGAGTTTCTAAACCATGTTAGGAATAGGCTTCACGGAGATTTTGACCGCGGATTCTTCTCAGCTTGGGCTGATTTCACTCGAGTTTTAAGCAAAATGAACGTTGAAAACACAAATCCCAAAGGCGCCCTTTCCGAAGAAGAGAAAAACAAGACTTCAAAAGAAAACAAAAACCAAGCAACTATGGAGAAATTTTTGGAAGATTAACCTTTTTCCGGTTAAGCGGTCGCAATTATAGTGTAGAGCAACACCCAGAAAACCAGCCAAGAGAGGAAAGATATGCCTATTCCGGTGGTTAGAATTTTAGGGGGTTTTTCCACCTTTGGCACTAGCCTTGGCTTGATCAGATAATAGGAGACTATGTAAATAATTATTGCAAATGCAAGGCCGCGCATAAAAATATTGAAGTCATAGACTTTGCTTATCGTGTTTGTTGCTAGTCCGTATCCTACGCATATGAGGGCGGCCACCATGCCCAGTACAAACCTCAACCAGTATAGAGCTTCTAAGGTTTTCATAGCCCTTCAACGCCTTCTAAAGATTCTATTCTCTTTAAATTTAAAGCTGCCTATTTATAACTTAACCTTTCCTAAACTAAGATTAGCCAAGGGATTCAAAAATGCAAAAAAGAGAATTCACAAGTTTCGACGTTGCCGCAGTTGTCCGCGAATTAAGAGAAAACATTGCAAATTCCAGGGTTATCAACGTTTACCAGTTAAACGATAAAACCTTGCTGCTTAAACTGCACGGAAGCGGCGAAACAACTTTTACATTAGTTTTAGAGGCTGGCAGACGCCTTCATTTAACCTCTTATACTCTAGAAAAACCCCTCGTTCCCCCCGCTTTCTGCATGGCTTTAAGGAAGAACCTTAAAGGAAGCAAGCTAATAAGCGTCGAACAATACGAGTTTGAACGTGTTATACTTTTTCATTTTAAAAGTAAAACGGGCGTTTTACAGCTTGTTCTAGAGCTTTTTGGAGAAGGCAACATAATCCTCGTAGACGGCGAAAACAAAATCCTTCAAGCTCTGCACTACAAGCGGATGCGTGACAGAAACATTCTAAGAGGCGAATTCTTTAGTTTTGCACCTCCAAGTGGGCAGAACCCGCTTAAAATCAGCAAACAAACCTTTCTCGACAGCTTGAAAAGTTTTACGGATGTTGAGGTTGTCAGGGCTCTTGCACGGTTCTTAGGCATCGGTGGAATTTACGCTGAAGAAATTTTGCTTAGGCTTGGAATAGATAAAACTACGCACTGCAATGATTTAAGCCTCCATCAAGCTGAAACTATTTACAACTGTTTGCATGAAATGCTCTTTCAAATTCTTAATGGAAAACTTGAGCCAAACATCGTTTTAGATGAGGCTGGCAAATTTATTGATGTTACCCCTTTAAGGCTCAAGCGTTATGAAAAGCTTAAAGCGCATACATGCGCCAGCTTCAATGAAGCGCTAGACGAGTTTTACACAAGAACCACCACGTTAGAAGAAGCTGAAGCAGGAGAAAAAATAGACGCGCTTAAGCGGGAATTAGAACGACTTGGAAGGGTGATGGCTGAACAAGAGAAAGCTCTTAAAGAGGCGGAACAAAGTGTAGAAAAATACAGGCAAATTGGCGACGCAATTTATATGCACTCTGTGGAACTTCAAACTTTACTGAACAAGTTTTTAAAAGACAGAAAGGCTGGAAAAAAATGGAGTGAGATAATCTCTGAAATTTCGGCGGGAAAACGCCAAGTTTTAAAGCCCCATATATTCTTTGAATCTTTTGATGAACAAAATCGAATAGTCAACGTCTGCGTTGAAGGCTTACGCTTTAGCTTAGACTTACAAAAAGACTTGTTTACAAATGCCGCAAAATTTTATGAGAGAGCTAAGCTGGCCAAACGCAAATTAGAAGGCGCAAAAGCAGCCCTAGAAGAAACACGGAAAAAATTTGAAGAAACCGAAGCCAAATTTAAAGAAGCTGAAGCTCTAAAACATGTTAGGCCAGCCAAAGCTTTAGAAGAGTTGGCCGAGCGCAAAGTCAAGAGTAAAAAATGGTTTGAAAAGTTCAGATGGTTCATATCATCCGACGGCTTTCTTATAGTCGCAGGCAAAGACGCTACAAGTAACGAGGTTCTCATCAAAAAATATACAGTGCCAAACGATATAGTTTTCCACGCAGACATTGTAGGAGCACCCTTTGTCGTTGTTAAAACAGGGGGTAAACAACCAAGCGAACAGTGTTTACAGGAAGCCGCTGAGTTTGCAGCCGCATTTTCAAGAGGCTGGCGTGAAGGCTTTGCTTCCGCCGATGTCTACTGGGTTACGCTTGAACAACTAGGCAAAGCTGGAGAGTCTGGTGAGTACGTCCCCCATGGAGCTTTTGCAGTGAAGGGAAAGCGCAACTGGATGCGAAGCACACCTCTAAGAATAGCCATAGGCGTTTCAGTTGAAGAAAAAACCGGCGAAATAACCTTTATAGGCGGAGCAGCCGACGCGGTCAAAGCAAAAACAAAAGCATACGTCACAGTAATACCAGGGGACACAAAAGGAAAAGAACTTTTCAAAAATATTCTGAAAAAACTTGCCGAAAAAACACCAAAGGAGCACCGAGAAAAAATTCTTAACGCTTCCATTGAGAAAATCAGAGAGTTGGTCCCATACGGCAAAGGCAAAGTATTGATGTAAGAGCCAACCCAATGAAAAGCCTCGGGCGGGCTTCGATCCCGCGACCCGCGGCTTACAAGGCCGCTGCTCTACCAGGCTGAGCCACCGAGGCTTATGCATATAGCAAACACAACAACAAAAATAAAAACATTAACATGTTAAACGTTTTGAAAACCCTTATTACAGACGACGCAACCCTTATATTTGCGAAAACCGCTTCAGAAATAGTTTGGCTACGTTACACCAAGCCATAAAATAGATGCAACTCCCCATCGACGAGATGTGGAGTGAAGAGGCAAATGAGCACTATAAGGCTCATAATGAAGCCATGCATAGGCCAAAAACCGCTAAAAGAGGGTTCACGGCAACGTTAAACAGACACCGCCAAAGGCCCGACATGCCACGCCGTCTGGAGGATGGCTCGGCTTGAGCGCTGAAGAAGGGCGCGGTCAGCCGCGAAAGGGCCCAGGGTAAGCGTATGCAGCTGTAGAACCTGGGATTCCCGAATGGGACTTCCCACCACGGCTCTTCGGAGCCGTGGTGCTCCCGGCAGGGAGCGGGAACCCCCCGAACGGAAGCATCTTAGTAGGGGGAGGAAAAGAAACCAACAGGGATTCCCTGAGTAGCAGCGAGCGAAAGGGGAAAAGTCCAAACCGAATCTCGCGGGGATAACTCGCGGGAGATGTAGGGTTATGGGCCCGGCTCCTCCTCGTCGGCGAAGCTGAAGTGGCCTGGAAAGGCCTGCCATAGAGGGTGAAAGCCCCGTAAGTGTAAGCCGGAAGGAGCTGTGCCGGAGTCCCAGAGTACCGTACCCTGGTTTGGGTGCGGAAAGTTGGGAGTCACCAACTTCCAAGACTAAATACGTCTCAAGACCGATAGCGCACTAGTACGGTGACGGAAAGCTGAAAAGTACCCCGGAAGGGGGGTGAAAAGCGCCTGAAACCAGACGGTTACAGACGTGTGCAGCCCGGAAGGGTAGATCCCTCCTAAAGGAAACCGTCGTGAGGCGGGAGTACGAGGGAGGGGGACCAGGGTTGCACGTTCCGTCTAGAAACACGGGCCGGGGAGTTCACGGCTGTGGCAAGCCTAAGGGTTTGAAGCCCGAAGGCGAAGGGAAACCGACATGCACGCAGCTGGGCGCAAGCCCGGCGAGGTGCGGAGTCTGAAAGGGCTCGGAGTCACAGTCGTGAAGCTAGAAACCGGGCGATCTAGCCCTGGGCAGGGCGAAGCCAGGCGAAAGCCTGGTGGAGGCCCGAAAGGGTTCTGACGTGCAATTCGTTCCCCAGACCTGGGGCTAGGGGCTAAAGACCAATCTAGCCCGGTGATAGCTAGTTCCCTCCGAAGTGGGTCGCAGCCCAGCCCCGCGCGAGGCCGCCGACGGGGTAGAGCACTGATTGGGAGGAAAGGAGCCGAAAGGCTTCGCCTCCCTTTCAAACTCCGAATCCGTCGGCGCCGTAGACCTCGGGAGACGGGATCCAGGGGGTAAGCTCCTGGTCCGAGAGGGGAACAACCCAGACCGAGGTTAAGGCCCCAAAGTGCTGGCTAAGTGCCAAACAAAAGAGCGTCCTCAGCCTAA
>WUQU01000109.1 GCA_009889605.1 Candidatus Bathyarchaeota archaeon
CAACTAAAGGTTTCCAGTCGATTTTATCTCTGGTTGTATTTAACGGAAATATTGAAAATATATCTTCGAACCCGATGGACCATTTTTCAACTCTCTCATCGAACATTTTAGCGGCCACCAAGGAAATTTTGAAGGATGATTGGGCCAATTCTGACAATCTCATCACTGGGACATCCTGAATTAAATGTTGGAAGGAGAAGTGAGAGGAGACCCTGTATCCAAATAACAAGTTCAGGAAGCACGTCGAACCGTATGAGCTCTCGAATTCCATGAGGCTATTTACGAGCGTTTCAACTTCTTCAAGGCTCTTGTAAGCTTTTACCACATTGAAAGCCGATTGTATTTTCTGAGCAAAGCCTTGTAAAGCATCATAATGCAATTTGATCCCCATGAATTTGGGTATAAGGAAGACCTTCAGTTTTACAGGAGATGCTTCTCCAATCGTTGCGGCTAAATTTTGTTCCACGAATCTCAAGCCCAGTACGAGCTTTTCCTTGCAACCCGGACATACGACGTGTGCTTTCAGCATATTTTCAGGTTTTCTACTTAATCCGGGCATGAAGCCTGCCTTGTCGACATTATAGATGCATAACAACGTGCCCTCCGGGTAAGCTGGGTTAGTCAACACTTCCTTTTCCTCGCCGCAAACGTGGCATCTTCCATGCAGAATTCGATATTCCTTACTTCCAGCCGCATACAGCATAAACTGCAGAAACTTTCGGTAGCCGGGCTCCTTGACCAACTCTATAACCTTTCCATCCTTCTTCACACAAACCGTAAATAGGGCAATCTCGCTCAGATGATGCCCCTTTTGGGTAAGCACTGCTTCAATATCGTAGGCATATCTCTTGTCTCGAAAGAACCCATCCACAACCTCTCCAAGAATGCGCTGCAACTTTAAAACGTCTTCATCAGCGAGCGATCTTTCATTGATTTCGCCGATTATGCGGCCAATAGCCCACTTCCCAGACTTGCTTGGATCAAGAAGGTATTTTGGGTCGTCGGTGGTCAGCACGATCTGCGGCCTCTGGCCTATTGCATTGCCGACCCAGAGAAACTCTTTCGCCCTTTCCGCATCACATTTAATACTGCAGTCGCAATCTAATTTACCGCCATCCAGATCGAAAATAATTCTGGCGAGCAATGTTCCTCTGCCCTTAATCCTTTCGGGAAGGAACTCGAACCCGCCCGAGGACAGCACCTCGCCGATTTCTTTCAACGCACTAAGCATTAAACCACCTCAAACATTCCAAATCCCTGAGAGTTTTTAGCGCCGAGGCCCGCCTCATACGCCGTCTCAATAAGCGCTCTTGGGCCGGTCAAGGAAAAATCCCCTATCCAACCCTTTATCACAGTACTTTCATACATCACAACCACTTCCTTAACCCTCAGAGGCTTAACCCTAATGTCCGATTTTATATTCATGCCCGAAAGCAAAAAATGCTTCTTTTTTATATTGGAGTTTACGAGAGCTGAAAACTCTTTCTCGTAGGGTGAGAAATAATATGTCTTTTTCTTGCCGTTGTAAGTCATAAGGGTGCTGTATACCGTTAAGGGGGAAAGCATATGGATCCTCAACTTGTCATTTTTCATAACAGGCTTTGCTGGGAAAGCCAACTCAGCCACTCTAAGTTTTTGTTTGCCCAAGGCAATTGAGCCCCTTGACACAATTATGTTTGCAAGATCCTCGACAAATTTTTCAATTGGAGAAGAAATATACAAAGTCACATCACCTTCGTAAACGAACCGTTTGCTACCTTTATCCAACACGCAACGTCCTTCAAGCCTTGAAAAGGTAAACATTTTGAAACGCCTTTTGCCGAAAAGAAAGCCTTTGTCGTGCAGAAAATCAGCTAACTCTCGTGAGATGTT
Source organism: Candidatus Bathyarchaeota archaeon (assembly GCA_009889605.1). Classification (GTDB taxonomy): domain Archaea; phylum Thermoproteota; class Bathyarchaeia; order Bathyarchaeales; family Bathycorpusculaceae; genus WUQU01. Next base: position 1,873 of record WUQU01000109.1, read on the forward strand.
GCGATAAATGGCAGCTTGAATAAGGTAGTTGTAATTTGTGGGCAAAACAATACGTCCGCTTTCTGGGCTTCTAAGCGTTAATCGCGCTCTCACGGATCGAAAGCCACCTTGAACATTAAATTATTTATTGCAGTGGCTTTTAAAGATAGTGTGCACAATTAAGTATCATAAGTTGTTTTTTAGCAGCGACTAATAGAACATTACTTCACTTCTTTTAAAGTGTTTTAATCGTGCTTTATGCTTGTTGTTTGTTGTCGTATGAATCTCCGTTTGTGTTTGGTCTACTTGTTCAGAGGGTATGGACGATGGGTAAACTTTTAAAATATGTGCAAGATTTAACATGTAAGGTAGCGATTTAAAATGGGACGATTATCGTTTCCTGCATTTATTAATAATCCTCGTCTGTTTATGTTCTCGTCTGTTTATGTTTTTAGGGTTTGGGCTGATTTCCTTGGCAATAATTTGTTTTCCAGCCAAAATTTGGGTTGTCACCCAGCCTGAAACTCCGGAGATGGATTTATTGTGGATGGGTCCGATATATGCTATACTAATCGGAGTTTGGAGTTTCCCAAATCTGCTCTTCGGAGTCTTGGGATCTTCTGCTTCAAGAGAAGCTGTTTTATGGCGACTCATACCAATTTTATGTCTTACTAATATCGTTCTGGCGGGTTTGATGTGGAACCCCATCATATACGGTGGCGTGAGTCTTCAAGAGTTGCTGAACATTAGCCCATTCCTCATTCCATGCATAGCGGTTAATATAATTGGGCTTCTCTACATTACAAAAAGCGAAAAGCTTGTTAATGTTTTAAAAGACCCGAAGGTGAGGGTGATTTTAATGATTGCGTTTGCGGCCTTTCCCATTTTTACAGCAGGATGGGTATTGTATTCTTGGTTGCAAACAATGCTTTAGGGATTTAGAATTAAAGAGGTGAGCACCTTAAAGCTCCTTCAGTTTCTGACTATAACGCTCTTATGCATTTTTCAATTACGTTTACCTCATATACGATAACGGCATATTCCGTGATTAATCGCTATGTTTATGAAAGCGGTGGCAAAGTCTATTGGCGCTATAGTCCGCAAGGATCACTTTTCCCCTGGCCAAAAGAACTAGGCATGTTAACGGCACTTTCAAAAATGAACGAGGCGGACTTATTCATTTATCATCATTCTAATAAACATGGTTAATAATAGTTGTAACCGTTTCATTATGGATTGCCACATGCACCTACATCATAAAAAGTGCGTTCATTCTGAAGACCTTTGAGTCCAGAGGGATTATAGACGACCAGAACAGGTAAACATATTTGTATTGGGAAGCCCGATAGTCTTTTGAACTTGTCGCTGGCGAATATTTCAGTTTATCACGCGAAAACACACGCGGTTCTTAGAAAAGTGCAAGAGTAAAAATATCCCGCAACTGCACGTTTTCTGTTAACGATGACTAACAGAATGTTTTTGAATAGTGCATGTCTACATTTTTAGTTCTAGATTTCTGTGGTGAGTGAAGTTTCTTTACGTGTCTTTAACTATTTTGATTAATCCCTCTATTAGGTTTTGCATTTTTTCCGAAACGCTTTTTATTCCTTCTACGCCGTTGAACTGTATCACTTTAAGAAAGTTGGGGCTTTTTCCCATTTTTGCTTGTAGCTCTAACGTGTTTCCTAGCTTGTAGACTTTTTCATATAATGATGGATTATAAACCCAGACGCCGTGGTCGCGTTCAGGATCGCTATTTATAGCCACCTGAATTTGTTTCTCTCCAATATTCAAAACTATGTAAGCGGGATTAATCTTTAGCTGCACCGTCGCATCCTGTTCTTCCATTCTTCTAAAAATTCTTTGAATCTCAAGGATTTCTGTCTCCAACCCCTTTTCCCTATATTTTTTGATGACTTCATCGAAAGTTGTTGGAGTCTTCCTTGGTTTTAGTGGGCGCGGCATATCTGGTGGAGGCGTCACAACAGGCACAAAAACTTCGCCTTCGCCTTCAATGCAGTATTTGTTGAGCTCAAGTCCAAATATATCCATCTCCCAATCTTGGTTTAAGTGAACGATAGTATCCTTTAGCCTTGGTTCAATATTATCCATCACAACTACGAGAACAAAATTCTTCTCTGCTAAGCTTTGTTTCACCCCATCCAAGATCTCGACGCCTTCCCCAAAATCTCCTAAAATGTCATTGAGACTTTTCCCAACTCTTTGTTTAATTTTACTCTGAAAAGCGTCAAATGATTCCTTTCCCATTTGAGCTGCATAATCTAGAAGCTGCGCTATAACCGTCCTTCTATCAGAATTTTTCTGCAACTTTGTTTCAACGATGTAAATCCTTCCAGTCTCATCTATGCATAAAACATCAATGTTCCCTAGATCTGTTGGATATTCGTCAGTTAACGCGAATATCCTTTCAGAAAAAATGCTGGGAAGCAATGTTGGATACCTTTTTATCAAACCCTGAAGCAACCCCTCTTCATAATATCCGGAAGGCATAATCTTCATTATCTCCCCATCATTTCGCTTAAAAATTATGTATTCGCTCATAGTCCTTAACCAGAAAAGCAAACGAAATTCTTCTATTTTAATTTTGTTAATCTATTAATTTCCTATAACTCCTAATAGTCCGGGACGTCTGATTCCACGTTTAAAATCTACATAGCAACCATGGCATAAACCATTATAATTTTTAAATATTATCAATAAAACGGAAACGCTAAAAGAGTAAATGGGTTCACCCTCAGATATATTTCGGTTAGGAGACACTAACAGAGACTATAAAAAGAGAAGTGAAACGGTTTATGTCTATACTTTAATGTTTCTATTTTGACGAATCTTCGGCGTTCTCTCAAGCTCATCGAGCTTTTGTCATAACATCGAGTATTATTCCAGTAACTAATGCCGCTGGAGCAATAAAATATAGTATTGGTGTAGCGTAAAACAGCATAACGTCAATTGTACCCCCTTGTATAACTGTCGACGTTCTTAACATTCCACTTGTCGAACCAAGAAATACTGCAATCCACACAAGCACCCAAAAGCGAGATGTATATTTCCAGCCCTTTTCAACCATGGCTGATTTTAAACGATAAAGCCAGTATACTATCATGAAACTTGACGCTACTAACCCAGCAACGAACCCGGCAAATACCCACCACATAAAAGAACACCTTTCAATACTGGTTAATCACCATGCTCTTGTGCACACTATATCCAAGCTCCACCACCACATCATGATAGTAATACATAATCGCATGCTCGGACAGTATCCCCAACATCCAAAAAGCGCTGCCCAACTACCCAAAACCCCTGCAGCTATAGCAAGTAAACATGCCGCCATTGCTGTAAAAATGCATGCTGCAGCAGCACCAAGTATAACTGCATAGAGAGCCGCGCAACATGCACCTTGGATGACCCATGAAGGCGCTTTTGGATATAAGCAATAAAACACAAAATAATAGCCGACTCCCATAGCACTAACCCATGGAAATATGCATGTTGTTATTCTATCATCATTTATTATCGCAGTGCCTTCAGTGTCAAAGTATAATACGTTTCCGCCTAACCCGCCTTGCTCTGGTTTAAGCTGGGCTGTAACGCAGAGCATTAGGCAAAGCTGGGTTTTCCCAGAACCATACTGTCCCACAAGCTCTGTAATGGACTGGGTTTCTATACCGCCGCCCAAAAGGCTGTCCAGGGCCTTGCTTCCAGTAGTGCATCTCAGCCGCCTCTTAGTCATTTCCCAATGCTCGTAGGCTGTTATGAAACTGCAGCCTAAGGCTTGCCTTGCAGCCTCCACTATACGCTGGGCAGCCTCAAGCTTCTCGTAACCAGC
>WUQU01000110.1 GCA_009889605.1 Candidatus Bathyarchaeota archaeon
GTAGGCTCACGTCTTTCAGGAAATCTTCCAATCTATTTGTACACAGGAAATTCCTACCGTGTATACTCAGGGAAAAGAGTATTAAAAGCGTGAAGAACACCGTTCTCTTCATTCGACTTGCTGACAAAATCAGCCACCTCTTTCAATTTTTCAACTGCATTTTCAACCGCTATCTTCATGCCCGCTACGTTGAACATGTATATGTCGTTTTCATTGTCACCAAAGACTATTGTTTTCGACAAATCGAAATTGAGATGCTCAGCCAATAATTGCAAAGCTATACCTTTGTTAGCATCGGACGGTACTATGTCGAGGAATATGGAAAAGCTCTTGAATACGTTTGCTCTGCCATCGACTATCGATTTCAGTGGTTCTATCATCAAGTCAAGCTTCTCAGCCTCGCCAACTGCCAATATTTTGATCGGAGGGTGTGGAAGAGCTTTCAAATCGTCGACCACGTAATACGGTACATCCGCGTGTTTTGAGTAGAGCTTTATTTCGTCATCGTCCTTTTCGCTGTACAGCAGGTCATCAACGTAGGTTTGAACGTGAGTGTTTCTTTCTCTGAGAAAATCGATGACTCTGTATGAGGTTTCCATGTCGAGCGTTTTTTCAAATATAAATCCCTTTTCAGGAAGATATATTACTGCTCCGTTGTATGAGATTATGGGGAAAATGTCTTTTCCAAATACGTTTTCTAAGAGTTTTTTTGCGGAGATGTGCATTCTTCCAGTTGCGAATACAACATTATCCCCGTTTTCCAGTATGTTCAAAACTATTCGCTTCGTTTCTTGAGGAAATTCGTTCTTTGAATTCAGCACTGTGCCGTCTAAGTCGAAGACAAATGTTCTTTTCAATCTGCTTCCCTCCAAAAATTTTCACCTATATTCTTTTCCATTCTCTCCACAGCGCTACGAACTGTTCTTCAGTCAGTCCTTCCGGTCTTTCGTTCGGCTGAACACCTGCTTTTAAGAGTATTTCCTCTATCTTTTGTTTATCGTCAATAAACGTCTTTAGATTATTGTAGATTGTCTTTCTTTTCTGAGAGAATGCGTTCGAAACTAAATTCCAGTAAGATTCAAGTTCATAATTGTCTGAAAATGGTAACTGTTCTTTTCTTGTCATTTTCAGTACAACGCTGTCGACATCTGGATTCGGCACAAAAGCGCTCTTTGGAACTGTAAGCACCTTTTGTACGTTTGCGACGGTTTGGAGCACGACAGTTAGAAATCCGCGGTTTGAGCTACCGGGTTTTTCAAGCAATCTCTCGCCAACTTCTTTTTGCATCATGATTGTGAGGGATTTGAAATTTGTGAAGAGTAATTTTTTGAGTATCGGCGCTGTAATGTAGTACGGGATGTTCGAGACGCATTTATAGCCATCAGGCAAGAAAGATGTATCTAACGCGAGAAAGTCTGAAAATATGAGGTGGACGTTTTCGTATGTGAGTAATCTTTCTTGGAGTATTGGTCGCATCCTCTCATCTATTTCAATAGCAAAAATAGTTGCACCTGTTTGTGCAAGTGCAACCGTTAATGTTCCAGCTCCAGCTCCTATTTCAAGGACGGTATCCGTTTTCTCGATTTCCGACAGCTGAACGATCTTTTCGGCGAATGTTTCGTTCGACAAGAAGTTTTGCCCGAGCGATTTTTTAAGCGTTACTCCGTACTTTTTCAAGTAGTCAGATGTTTTCAGTTATTTCTTCACCCTTTCAACAGTGATGCCGTTGGAATATTCCATCTTCACTATGCCATCTTTATCAGTTATTATCTTTATATCAGTACCTTCGTAGCTCAGCACGTAAATATCTTTTTCCAACCGTTTGAGTTCAGCGATGCCCGAAGCCTTCTCAGTTTTCGATGGATTGAAGAGAGCTTGCGGGATGAGGATCTGGAACTTCGGATGAGGCATTTTCAGCATCATCTCGAAGTGCGGTATTATGAAGTTGTTGTCAA
>WUQU01000111.1 GCA_009889605.1 Candidatus Bathyarchaeota archaeon
TCGTTCCAGCTACTTGACCAGCTTTTAGAGAAGTTCCCCCCGGGAGCAGAACCCACCGCAATCATAGTGCACCCGAGGACATACCTAAGCATTAAAGCACTACTTAGAACTCTCTATGTAAGTCCCGAGCAAATTATGCTACCCAACTTCGGAAGACCTGTGCTGGCTTATAACGGAATCCCAATCCTCAGAAATGAATACATCCCCATCACAAACAATCTAACCTCTGTGTATGCAGTCAGGCTGGGGCAAACCGCAGTGCACGGCGTCTATATGGGAGACAACGCAGGTGTGGTAATAGAAGAGGTAGGTAAGGTTCAGGACAAGGATGCGAGAAAATGGAGGCTGAAATGGTACGTAAGCATGGCATCCAAAAACAAGTGGGATGTAGCTAAGATAACTAACATTAACAATTAATCATGAAGAGAGTGAAAATCCCTTGGCAAGGCAATAGCCCCCTCTACTTCCCCGGGGGTGCGATCAATTTCAAAGATGGCGTATCCGTAGACCCAGTGCCAGAGCAACTCTTGAGGAGACTTCTTGCTATATACGGCAATCAGATAGAGGTTATTGACGATGAAGATAGAGCTGAAGATCAAGAAGCTCCCGCAGATACTACAAACAAACGCAGTAGAAAAAAGTCTTAGGAGGGCAATCATGATAGCATCAGAAACGTATGTGAAAGACATTCACGATTGGATAGATAGCGGGCGGGCGTTCAAACCACGCACGGGGACTCTTCAGAGGTCTATCACATGGTATATGTCAACAGAGAACTCAGCACGCATCATAGCACAGGCGGATTACGCAAAGTATGTAGAGTTTGGCACTAAACCGCATACTATACTACCTAAAAGAAGAAAAGCACTAAAAATCCCAACCGCAGAGGGATACATATTTAGAAAGAAAGTCAATCACCCCGGAAGTAAACCATACCCTTATTTCTTTGCAAATTTGCAGGATAGAGCCAAAAGGGTAGCCCTTGAGTTCATGAGAGCTTTGGAGGGAGTGATATGAGCTTTGTGTTTATCACGAGTGCCGACTTTGCAGATGAGCCCATAAGCCCAAGTGATACTGATATAAGCTTCGCAAATATATACACAGAAAGAACGCTATCTCTGTACGGAGTCCAACCCGCAGACCTGAACTCCGCAGGGCTGGAGTGGGCAAAAGAATATGCAAAAATCGTAGCACTGAGAAGACTATACATAAAACTTGCACAATCTGAAGACAGCAAATACTACGAGAAATCTGACATGTATTTAAAAATACAAAACGAGTTTGAGAGACTTTTCAACAGACAAACAATGACCACCACTGGAGCAAGTCCTCGAAGCTACGAGGTGAAAAGAGCATGAGGCTTGTAGAGTTGTATGCTGAACTGCAAACACTTTTCCCAGACTATACGCATACAATCGGCTACAAAAGCGCTGAGGAGCTAAGAGCCGATGTGCAAAAGCTTATGAGTGTATTTTTAGAGAGAGAACAGATAGACAGAAACAACGCAATCTCAAGCTTTGTTATCATCGTAGCACACAGAAAGAAGCTTTCTCAGTTTGACGAGTTTCAATCTGAAGTGGATGCAATTTTGCAGAAGCTTTACGCCAAGTTGCCGCTCGCGGACTTCTCTGTTGAGTATGCAAACAACGACATCTATCTGTTTGCATTGATCAGAGCTCAAGCCAAAAGGAGGTTACTATGAGCTATGAATACAGACCGCTTCAACAGGAAACCTTAAGAAGAATAATAAGGACAAGGGCAATAATCGTTAACGGCAGAGTTCAAATAAGCCTTGACCCTGAAGCAAGGTGGGTAATCATTCAGAATGTGTCTGATGCAGATGTCTACGTCGGAAACAGCGCAGTAGATGACACGAACGGCTTTAAGCTTTCAAGCGGGGACAGTCTCGCTTTTAACTTCCTGCCCGGGTTTGAGATTTATGTATATGCAAACAACAAAGAAATCAGAGTCATGGAGGTTGAATAAATGAGACACAAGCTTTTGCGAGTTTTTAGAAAACTAATTTTACCCGAGGCGGAGTTGGTGGTGGTTGGAAGTAAGCTTTATGCAAAGAAAACAACAAGAAATGGGGAAGTGATTGACTACGGACTGCAAAGTCAAAAACTCATCACAAACAGAGGGATGATTACGCTTCTAAAGACGCTGGGAGGATTTCGAGAAGATGACAACGATTTCAGTGTGTCGTACTTCCCATGGAGCGTAGCAATAGGGCACAGTTCTGGAGCGGGGACAAACACAGAGAGATTCACTGATACTAACTTACAATCCCCGATCCAAACTGTACCCGTCACAGCTGCGACTTACGACTACTTTTTTGATACAACAAGTCAAGTCTATAGACTGCGTTCTATTGCTACGCTTTCATACTCCTCACCCGCCACCGTATCAGAGCACGCGGTGTGGTCGTCCTACAATAGTAATGGTAATTGGCACTTCTTTGATCGTTCCGTGCTTGCTACTCCGATTTCAGTTCTGGCCGGAGATACTATCACATTTACTTACATATTAGAGATCTCAAGAGCATGAAGCATGAAGGAGGTGTGAATATGCAGTATGTGTTTGTGATTGAGAACAATCAAGTGAAAGATGCTTACGAGTTTCATCCAGAGGGCTTTATGATAAGAAAAGAAGAATGGATAGGCGTTGCAGTGGGAGAGATAGAAAACAGACTTAAAACTCAATACGCAAGCGTGAGTAAGCTAAGAGAGATAGCAAACGAGATAGTCTACGAGGTGAAGTGATGGCAAACTACGATGTGCAAATCACGAGAGGCTTAAAATTCTCAGTTAACCGGAAAGCGAATGATGTTATACTCGAAAGAGACTTGAGATTTTCAGCTAAAAGAAGGCGGGACGAGTGGATACAAAACTTTGGCGGTGGCGGTGGTGGGTCTGGTGGCACGGTTAGAAGAAAGATTAGGTTCAGGTTCCCATGAGTTGGGCTGTCTCTTTTTTATTCGTAGCTGTGGGGCTTCTGTCGGCTGGCTTGCTCATTGAACGCAAAATGCACATACAGACTGCCGAAAGATTATCTCAATGCAAAACTGAACTGAAATCCACACAGGAGAACCTCGCCAAATACACAGAACTTTACTCTGAACTAAAAAGCAAGTGTGAGCTTGATAAAAAGAAGATAGAGCAGAGATATACTGTGCTTCTCAAGAAAGCTACAGAACCTATCCCACAAGTGAGCATCCCACAGTACACAGACGAGTGCAAAGCGCTAAAGGAGATGATCAATGAAGCAAGCTCTTATTTTTTTAGTAAGTAGCTTTTTGTTTGCCTGCGCTACTAAGCCACAAGTGATAGAGAAAGAAGTTATTGTGAAATGCCCTGTCCCTGATGTCCCAAAGACAGAACGCCCCACAATCAAACCAGACCAGCCAGCCACTGAAAAATTGCAGTCTTTACTCAATTACATGTTTAGACTTGAGAGAGAGAATGAGATGTTGCGGGAGGTGATTAACACATGCAAACAATAGAGTTGCTAAGAAGAATACTGAAGCATTACAGCATTGATATAGCCCTTGCAGTTGTGTTTATGCTTGTAGCTTTTGCTTTTGTTTATGATCAGCCTACGCTTCTAAGTGCAATAGCCAGAAAGGTGGCTTTAGCCAGTGCGGGACTTGTCTATTACTACATTACGAGAGTGTTTAAAGTGGGATTTATCGACTGGAGAGACCCTTATGACAAGGTTTACGCTATTGCTTTGCTCGTTTATGTCGGGCTTGTCTTTGCTCTGGGCTAATCCAAGATGCCTAAAGCTTGAATGCCTAAAGCTTGAACCTGCAATACGGGAAGCAACAGAAAGATACATAGCAAAAGACTACCCCGTGCACTACAACATCGCTACAGCGGAGAAGGAAACCTCCTGTCGGTGGCGAGAAAGCACTGACGGGCACGGCTCGATCGGTTTTTTTCAACTGACTCCGAAGTTCTTAGACACGTTGCTACGCCCGCTTTTTCCTGACTACACGAAGCAATACTCTAAAGACCATTTTTATGCCTTTGCTTATTATCTGAATACACTTATCAAAAGCAATCCTGCTCCAATGTTATGGATGGTATACCAGCGTTACAATGGCGGGGACTGGGTTGTCCGGGAATGTAGGCGAGCTGGGTCATGGGAATGGAAGAAATGTCTGCAAAATTGCAGGAGGGGGCAGGTGTGCGTACAGAAGGTAGGGACTGAATGCAAGCAATATAGAAGTGCCTGCGAGATTAACTACCAATATTCCTTACATATATATAGATATGCTGAGAAATACCGCCGGAGGGAGGATGGAAGGTGGAGATATTGGTTCTAAAAGTTTGACAGGAGATAGCTGATAGGCTTGGGGTCCCTAAATCAACAATCAGTGAAGGTGTCCGATTTTTGCAAAAATTGCAAAATCGGACAGTGTGCCCACTACCAATTCTTTTAATGCGAAAAATTCTCAATAAAGTGTCCCATTTTTTTGTCAAATTCTAACCCGATCCAAAATGCCATGAAAAAGTGTCCCATTTTTTTGTCAAAAAAGTTTGACAAAAAATGGGACACCCCCAGACTGCAATTTTGCAGAAAA
>WUQU01000112.1 GCA_009889605.1 Candidatus Bathyarchaeota archaeon
ATGGCCGACGCTAATCCACTCCTTTTCACAAAATCACCCATTGTAGTTCCAGTAGCTACATCTACAGCCTTTTCGTAAGCTGTATAACTAACCAATGCTTCGCCAGGTGAAGGTGTCATTGGCACACCTCCCGCAGCAAGTCCTTTTTGTATGGAGTCAATTGCAGAAATATCGAAATACCCTACGTTTCCTATGCCTGTAACTCCAATAAAACCGCCCACTACCTTTCCATCAACAATCTCAAAAGCTATATGTCCGCCGTACTTAGCAATTTGTGAAGCTATATTCCCCAATTTTATAGCTTGGTAAGTAACGGATATTGCTTTAGCAATATCTTTTACTGAAGAAAGTAAGCCAAACACAGATCCAGTGCTATCGTAAAGTTTGCCCCTTGATTCATTACAACAGTTATGAAAACCTGTCTGCAAACCTGATTTCCTGCATCGCATTGCTCTGCCGTTAAATATATACACAGTTCCAAGGCAAGTTCCATTTTCAGTATATTCACCATCATCTTCATATCCCACTGGATCTACATCTCCCTCATCCTCAATATTTTGAACAGTATTACATTGATGTGGCGAACATTTCCAAGTTTCACCTATCTGGTGGCATTCATAATTACCAAGTGGACACTTATAACCAGCAAAACAACCTTGAGACTGCAGACTTCCATTAGCACATGATGCGTCAATCTCACATTTTTTTGTCACAGAATTAAAAACTCCTCCTTCTGGACATCTATCATAACAAGAACTTGTACACTCATCTTGTGTAGGATATTCCTCTCCTGTTATAGAGCATTGCCACGTAATTACGTTTTGAGCATGAGTTACACAAGCCTGCCCCGCTTGACAGGTAGGAGGATTTCCTGTGCAGGGAAAATCGCCAAGAGGACAAATATACTGCTCACTTTGACGCCAAAAACAAATTTTTTCACAATTACAATGTGGATAATATGAATCGCATATAGCAATACAATTGGTTCCACACTTTGTTATAGATACTGCAAAGCTTGCTAAAGGTGAAAAGTTTCCACCAGTCATAATAACCCCAGATACATTTACAATGCTAGTACGTGGAAGCAACACATGATAATTGCGTCCAATTATTCTATCCGGTTCAACAATTAAGGATGGCCTCTCCCATTGTATGCCTGTCGTTAACGGTATTGAACCACTAAATATTGCTCCAGGAACTGTAACGATAGCCGCTAAGCTAGGTGTTGTATCAAAAAAGTTATCAAAGCTATAAAAGTACAATTCATTGCCATCTCCATAGATAACCCCAATATCATATGCCACATCGAACCAATAGCCACCACCCTGAAAACCAATTTCAACTGGAACAAGTTGTGAGCTTAACGTACACTGACCAGTTCTTATACATGCTGCAGTACACTGGTTTAAATCATCATATATTTGTCCACTAACAGGACACTGATATTGCTGAACTGTTACTTGCTTTGACTGACACACCCCTGGTATTGGAGTATATTCACATTTCTGGGTATTTGGATTGTATGTATAACCAGAAGGACATAAAGGCTGATTATACTGTCGTATACATTCTACCTGATCAGCAGAACATATATGTCCTTGTGGGGTTGGTTCACACTGGTGTATTTCGTCTTGTTGGGTTTCTCCATCTCTGTTTCTATCTACAACACAAAAAACATCTGGTAGTTCATAATCTGTTTCTATACCTCCCCCCACTCCTCCACTCGCAGGAAGAGACACTGCTTTACACTGTTTTGCCTCTGGATCCCACATAGACAATCCAGGACAAAGAGGGGGAGAGACGCATTTATTGTGTGTAGGTGAAAATATATATGGTGGTAAACAACTATTTTCCGATGAACTTTCAGGAGTAAGTTCACACATTCCTGAGACTGCCGAAAAGGTACCACTTTTGTTTCCAATTTCAGTTGGAGGACAATAGGGAGTTATACTTGCAAACACTTCCCTAAAAGAAAGCTTTATATCAAAAGTAAAAACAACATCAAAGGATAAGTCTACAAACAGAAAAACTACTAAGATTATAACTGATACTAACTTTTTTATCATCGTTTTAATGCCCCGGGAGAGACCTCATAAAACCACTAGAACAAGTTATATCTTGCCCCGCAAGTCTTAAAACTTGTAAGGCGGTAGAGGCAGCTCCAAAGTCATTCATACATTGGCACGGAATATCGACAGTTTCACCTTCCTGTATAGGGCAAACATTATCTTGACATGTTCTGTAATAATACGTAGTAACCCCTGGAGAACGATTGAAGGATGTTTCTGGTCCTGTTATAGATACCTGCGGAATAGTTTCAACCTTTACTCTGCATGCTTTTTCGCACCAATCACCTGAAGCTCCTGCTCGTATGCGTATTTTCTGATTCGAATATGTCTGCCACGAGTCATTTTGATATCTTATATCTGTGAATGTGATTTCATTGTCGTCGTACTGTAGTGTTTGGTGTATCTTCTCAAGTCTTGTCTCTGCATGCTCAAATCCTGTTAGTCTACTGTAGCAAAGATAATTCCTACTAATAGATAGCCAACTATAACAACGTATTTTTCCACACTCAGGACACACTGCATCACCACATACAACTATACACTGTCCATAAGCAGGCTTTAATCCAGTTCTCAATCCGCCTCTCCATGTTGGTACAGAATCGACTGTTTCATCATAAAGCTGACAAAAAGGATCATTATGTATCGTAGAACAATTATCTTCAATAGTCTCACTTACTTGACATCCAATGTATGAACACATCTGAGAGCTTCCAGTAGATTGGGAATCTGGACATGGCTTATATTTTTCAACTGTTGTTGAGTGTATATACCTCCTAATAGTGCATGATTTTCTTTGAGCGGACATATCGCTAGAAAGACTAGAGTTTTTAATCAAATTATAGAAACTATTTGGATCCTGAGAGCCTGTATATATAAGTTTTTCTCTCTCTACCTCAATCCTTCTTGGAGATTTCCAAAAATCTTCTGGATAAAAGCTTCCAACCCCTCCAGATGTAACTTGGCAATTTCTCGACTGCTGTCCATAGAAGTATATAGCTGTTCCATCCATTCGTGAGTCAGAAACAACATATCTTGCGTCAGCCTGTTGGAAAGCTCCTGCTACTGCTCCTCCAAAAAGCCTCAAAACATACCCCAGATTGTTCCACAACAAATTACTTCCGCAAGAATTGTTTACACAAAAACATCCAGCAAGAGATCCAATTTCTGTCCGCTGTATTTTTAAATTATTATCAGCGTGAACAAATTTATAATGCACACAGTTATTCCATGTTCCCGGATCGCAGCTTATAAATCCATTTGTACATATACTAGACACATTCGTAACTGTAATGCCTTTATCCATTTTTCCATCCATGTTGCTATCCCAGTATATGTCCGCATCAAAATCTCCAGTTCCTTTAGGTTTTATAAAAACGGTCAAAAACTCTTTACTTCCAGGGCATAGC
>WUQU01000113.1 GCA_009889605.1 Candidatus Bathyarchaeota archaeon
GAGAAGCCAGAAGGTTTCTTAATCCTCGAAAGAATTAAGAAAATGGAGATGGCACGGGAAGGTGTTGGCGAGGTTGAAAAACATATCACGGCGGCAAAGGAAAGCGAAGATATAACGAATGAAGTAAGGGAAATAACAGGTAGTAGTGGTGGTGAAAAAATCTTGATTAGCGTTGCAGGCATAAATGAGTCTAAAGCAGCCGAGATTTTGAAGAAAGCGGGCACTTTAGCTCCCGAAATAAAAGCAATCTTTGAGTGGGACAAGAGAGAAAGGACGAGATACAGGAGAGGGCTTCTTGAGGGCACAGTTGACAAGAGAAGACTGGCACGGGCAGGAACAGGGAATTACAGGATTTTTAAACGGAAAGAAATTCTCTCTGCCCCAAATCTCGGGGTTGCTGTGCTTGTTGATGCTTCAGGAAGTATGGACGGATATCCTTTGACAAAAGCCCTCGAGATAGCCTTCGCCTTAAAACTCGGGATTGAAGGCGAGAATGTAAAACTTGTGATTTTGGGATATAAAGGCTTTCCTACATCCACGGAAATATACCGTATCTATGACAGGTCTGTTGGAATAAGGGCAGGGATTTATGGAAATGGTGGAACTCCATCAGGTAACGCTATAGCAGGTGTTGCTGTTAACCTCCCGAAACTTATTCCAGGTGTGAAGGATTACCTGATAATCCATATAACTGATGGAGAGCCCGATGACTATGAGAAGGTTGAAAAAGCAGTTGATGCTTGTCTGAAGAGAGGGATAGAGGTCTTAACTATCACAACATCCCCCTATCGCAGAGACCTTCTGGACAAGGCTTACAAGGGGTTGTATGAATATATCAGAAGCCTTGAGGAACTCCCTAAGGTTCTTAAGAGTTTATTGGTGAAAAGGCTGAAAACCCGAATGCTGAAACCAAGTTGATGTTGATAAAATTTATGAGCAGAGTTAAGTTCAAAAGGATAGTCAGGGAGGGGACAAACCCCTGCCACCACCCAACCCCTCCCGTTTATATGAAAGATTTTTTGAAAGGAGGTGACATATGAGGAGGAAACCAAGGATAATAAAAATTCTCGAAGATGCAGATGATATCTGCAAGATATTGACGGGCAGGAGACTATCCTATCTGTTGGCAAGAGCAGTTGAGGTATTCGGTGGGGAATATATGAAGCCGCCTGTAAGACCCGAGAGAGAAGATGACCCCTATTATGTCCTCGGCATAAGAAAGGATGCTTCTGATGTTGTGGTTAAGGCAGCCTATAGGGCTTTGACTAAGAAATATCACCCTGATTTTGGGGAGAGCCCAAATCAGGAGATGATGGCTCGGATAAACGAGGCTTTTGAGAAGATTTCTAAAGAGAGGGGGTGGAAGTAAAGTTTCGGTCTTTCTGTCGTTAAAATTGGTTTTCACATTCTAAGATTGGAAAGGAGGTCAAAATGATAATCTTTGAAGAAGTGAAAACAGAAGCCAAGGAAGTTTACTGTATTTTCTGCAAAGGTCAGATTTTACAGGGCAATCCGTATAAACTCAGGGTTCTTAAGACTAAAGAAGAGAGGGCTCTCTATCCTCTCGGTTGCGAATGTGTCTACAGGATTGCTTCCCTTCTTCGCTTTCTGGGGATAAGGTATAAGTATATCCCCAGAAAGCC
The DNA here is from genome assembly GCA_009889605.1 of Candidatus Bathyarchaeota archaeon. Lineage (GTDB taxonomy): Archaea > Thermoproteota > Bathyarchaeia > Bathyarchaeales > Bathycorpusculaceae > WUQU01. The sequence continues at coordinate 1,644 of WUQU01000113.1, forward strand.
TCCTAAACCCTTAATTCCCTGCTATAACTATATTGTGTGCGCAAAAACTATATTGTATGCGCAAAAAGGAAATAGAATGTTGAAGTTTTTGTGGGGGAGACAAAAATGATGATAGTTATAAGATGTCGCTTCTGTAATTATACAAGCGAAATCATAGAAGATAGTCTCAGAGATATATCTATAACCTGTCCAAAATGCCGACAAGAACTCTTCTTTGAAGGTTATAAAGAGGGAAATCCCCTCTGTCCATCTTGTCAGACAGAAGGAGCACATATAAGGTCAGATTATTATGTCTGCAGAAATTGTGGCTCGCTTTGGAAGAAGACTGGGAAAGCTCCTCCTGTCAAAGTCTTAGAGCCTGTTTTCACAATTAAAGAAGCGAGATGCTCATCCTGCTCTAATACGGGCAAGTGTCTTTCTTTGAGAAATGGAGAGAAATTCTGTCTTTCTTGTAGCATATCAAAGGGTTTCATATCTGGGAACAAAATCATCTATGAGAAGATAGGCGAATATGTTGGCTATTATAAACCAACAGTTGACGAGATATATGTTTGTGAAACAGTAGGCTTCTTTGACCGTATTACAGGTGATACACCGAACTGTTTATGGCGTTGTAATAAGTGCTCTTGGCTCTACTTTTGCGCTGTCTGTGGCAAGGAGAATTGTTCTTGGATTGGAGGATATATGGTTATCTATGACCCCAAGACCCTGAAGATTTGTTATCCCTGCTGTGAGGAATTACAGTTATACACCGTTGATAAAAGAGAGTTTCACTATGTTGACAGGGCAAATCTGAGACAACTTATATTCAAGTTGAGGGATAAACAGAGAAAGGGGGAAATATGAGATGTTATATTTGTGCTTCAAGAAATCTTGAATGGATTAGAGGCGACTATTTCAAATGCCGTGGATGTGGTTCTCTAATATCTGTCAGAAAAAATCCCCTCAAGGAGTGCCCCCTTTGTGGAGGCGAAGTCACTCCCAAAGATGTTTTCGTAGCAAAAGGAGAAACTATTTCAGGTGAAGGAAATCGCTATTATCACAAGGAATGCTTTGAGAAGCAGAAGTTAATTGATTTATCCCTTGAATATTTTTACAACTACTGCGAGATAATATCAGAAATACCCTGTCCATAC
>WUQU01000114.1 GCA_009889605.1 Candidatus Bathyarchaeota archaeon
ATCTTCTGATACACCTTTGTTATCGTATCATCCTTTATAAACACCCCGTACTTTGAACCTACCTGAAGCTCAGAGGGTCTTACAAGGCTTCCTAAGTAAAATATACCTTTGTCTGTCTGCACCTGACCGCTCTCAAGCGTGCTTGAGCTGTGGCTGTCCGCCAGAATCAGCACCTCGTCGTAACTCCCATATATATCCTGCATGTAAATTTCATTTATCACAACACTCTCAACCTTGCTCCTGTCAAGTGAGTAAATAAAACTTACTTTCTGTGCCGGATGCAGCAGACTTTCAATTGTATCATAGCTCTGCTTTACACCAGATACATAATACACCGCCGTCGATGGAAGAACGGCTGACTTTAACTTGCCAGACTCCACACAGGATACCTTCTTCCCTTCAACCTTTGTCACAACAAAACTATAAGATGTTGTCTCCTCACCATATACCTTTGTTATCTTACCATCTTCAACCTTTACCATGTACCTTTTGCCAGACTCCAAAGAAGCTTTTGCTGTGTTTATAAACGTACCTAAATCTGTCACAACTTCATCTGAAGATATATTGCTGCTGTCTTTTGATGTTGCAACAACTACAACTGACTTAAAAAGCCCTGTGTACTCAGAAAACTTTGTCAAAACACCTTTCGGGTTTGTATCCAGAAGCCTTGAGAGCATCCTTGCAAGTGCCCAGCGAGGTATCTTTGCCCCTTCAGAAAACTTCAGCCCATCTGTCAGCCCAAGCTCATTAGCCTTGTCTATATAGTTTTGTGGGTATGTCCCCTGCACATCCTGGTCAGAGTACCCAAGCAGCCTCACAAAAGCCACCGCCGCCTGCGCAAATGTCACTGCATCGCCTGGATGAAATCTCCCATCTGCATACCCCGTCATGTACTTATTCTTAACAGCCCATGTGATGTATCCGCAAAGTTCAGTGTTCGGTTTTATATCAGAAAAAAGAAGATACTTTTTCTGTAAAGATGCCTTCTCCTGAGCATTTGCAACCTTCACAAGCGCTGATACAAACTCTGCTCTTGTCACAACCTGGTTGGGCTTAAAATAGTCCTTGTACACCAAAATACCAAGCTTGTTCAGCCTCTCAACATCTGCTCTGTAGCTCGCATTTGCTGGAACGTCTTTATACGCTGCAGACACAGACAAGCCCGTGATTGAGATTATAAAGCTTATCAAAACTAAAACGGTAAATACTTTGCACTTCATCTTGCAAGGTCACCCTCTCTTAAAAATTAAATTTTACTTTTTTTAAACTATGAACTGTTTCTCTGCTATTTGCCCGTCCTGGATCCTTACAATCCTTTTTGCCTGCTGGGCAATGTTGTTGTCATGGGTGATAAGCACAATCGTGCTGCCCTGGGCATGCAGCTGCTTGAAAATCGACATTATCTCCGCACCCGACTTTGAGTCCAGATTCCCCGTCGGCTCATCAGCCAAAATTATCGACGGCTCTGTTACAAGCGCCCTCGCAATGGCTACCCTCTGCTGCTGACCACCAGAAAGCTGCCTCGGCCTGTGATGAATCCTATCCAAAAGCCCAACCCTCTCCAGTGCCTCCTTTGCCATCCTGTGCCGCTTTGATGCAGGAACACCTTTGTAAATCAGTGGCAGCTCCACATTCTCCAGTGCTGTCAGCTGAGGTATCAGGTTGAACTGCTGAAATACAAATCCTATCTTGCTGTTTCTGATCTGAGCAAGCTGGTTATCTGAAAGTTTGCTAACCTCATTCCCGTCTAAGATGTACCTGCCCGATGTGGGTGTGTCAAGACAGCCTATGATGTTCATCAGGGTGGATTTGCCAGAACCTGAGGGTCCTAAAATGGCTACAAACTCGTTTTTTTCTATTTTCAGGCTCACACCGTTTAGAGCATAAACCTCTGTCTCGCCCATCTTGTAGATCTTATAAATCTCAAAAAGTTCTATCATCCTGCGCAACACCACCAGTAAAATAAAATATTCTTTTACTCATACCTGAGAGCAACAATAGGATCAAGCCTTGATGCTCTTTCTGCAGGTGCCCACCCTGCAATCAAACCAATGATATAGCATATAAATATCGATATTATTATCCACGCCGGGGAAATATAGGCTTGTGCTCCCGTCACTTTGGGTATAACCCCAAATACAATCAAAAGTCCCAAGCTGATCCCTGCAAAACATCCAAAAGTTGAAATCAAAAATGATTCAATCAAGAACTGAAGTCTTATATCACTGGTTTTTGCCCCAACTGCTTTTCTTATGCCTATTTCCTTTTTCCTTTCTGTTACAG
>WUQU01000115.1 GCA_009889605.1 Candidatus Bathyarchaeota archaeon
ATTTCTGAAAAGGTCAATCCAGTTTCAGGGTCGACGATTTTGCAAACAGCTTCGCGCACCTTTTCCTCCAACTCTGTCAATTTCATTCACACCTGTTTGTGGGGAAAATAAGACTAATGTTTCATATAAGCGTTGCATACGCTGTGGATTTATTTCTTCATATGTAGTGTCCATTTTTGTGAAGTTAATATTGGATGCCCTTTGTTGTGACAGTTTCCTCAGGATGCTTCATGTCGACTACTTCGTTCACAAACTCTGCTCTGTCTATAAGTTCTTCGGGAGCAAACCTTCCGGTTAAGACAACGTCTGTTTTCTTTGGGACTTTATTTAAAAAGTTTACGACTTCCTTTACATCCAGAAGGTTGCAGTAGAGAGCTAAGTTGATCTCGTCTAAAACAAGGAGATGCGGCTTTTTCTCCCTCAATATTTTTTCCGCAAATCTTAGTGCTTTCTCCGCCAGTTTCTTATCTTCTTCGCCCAAAGTGTTAAGTCCGTGCCACCCTTTTCGGCCAAACTGGTAAATCTCGTAGTATGGCGCGAGCACTTTCCTAATTTTGTATTCACCAGTGTTCTTCCACCATTTCAGAAACTGAATTATTACAACTTTGCGCTTATGCCCCACAGAACGCAAAGCTAGACCCAAAGCATTAGTGGTTTTTCCACCACCAGTCCTAGTGTAAAGATAGATGTAACCAACCTAAGCCCCCCTTTGACTATCTATTTTTAAAAACTTTTAACACTTTGGTCTAAACTTGAAGCTCTAAGCATTACAGAGTCTTGTATTCTTTGAAAATGCTAAAGGTATACCTGCTAATGGCAGAGAGAGCATCCATAGGTCCATATTGTGATAAATGAAGAATGTGTGCCATATGGTCCATCCGCTTGGGCTGCCAAATAAAAGCCACAAAAGAAAAACCACTTCAAAATAGAGCCCGAAAGCGGTAATTATAATACCTATAGGCTTCAAATCGAAGCGTTCAAACGTTTCTATTTTTAAGGATTTTTTTGAGTAAATCAAGGAGTATAACATGAGTGCAAAGAGGCCGCCAGTTGTAAGGGCAAAGGCAAAAGCGTTGACTGGATAATAAGTTATAAAGCCAATGCCGCTTCGGATAATTTCGGCAAACCACTGCATAGTGTAGTTAAACCAGAAAACAAAAATGTAAGTTGTTCCAGCAACCAACCCCCATTTAATTTTCACCCTAGTTGAGTTATTCGGATTCAATTTTATGAATAGCAGAAATAAAATCGCAGGTGCGATGGTGGACTCTACAAGGCAAGGAATTCCAGTTGAGACAATTAAAAGCGTCCTGGAGTATCCAAAACCTTCAAATTGAAAACCCCATATGGCTGACGGAAAGAGAGTTAACCAGTAAGCTGCTTCTAGAAGGATAATCCACCTTATGGAAATCAATAATTCTGTAGGCGATAAATCTTTTTTGAATAAATTAAAAAGCAATATGACAAGAGCTATTAATCCTGCCGCAGTTCTAAAGCCTAACCCAACGGATCCGGGCACGTCTGTGAAATATACCATTTGCCCCATTATCCCTTTACCCAACTGGTATAATGTGAAAATAAACCAGGAAAACACGACGATAAATATGCCAAATTTAAAAGGGTGTTTAAAGTTTTTACTCACAGTTATGCAACGCCCCCTAAGACTACAAGCGTTCTCATGGGTAAATCATAGATTAATTCGGCTATCTTTAATAACGCTTTTGCCTCAATTTGAGGTTTTACCTGTTCGCTTTATCCTTATTTTTGATGCGGCTTACATTCAGTTTTGTAAAAGGGTGCTTGAATTAGGATCGTTCATCTCCGTCAGTTGTCTTCTTTGTAATCAATGTCTTTTCACGGGATAACAAAATGGTTTAAAAATTTCCCACAGCGTAGGTGTTAAGTTTTAAATACGATGATTTAATTATGTTCTTTGGAGCATCCCCAATGAAGTATGATTATGAGATGCTGCTTAAGAGGGCGCGTTCTCAGCTGCCTGAAATCACTTCTAAACGGGAGCGCCTTACACTTCCAAAACTTCATTACTCGGTTATAGGCATGCGTACGATAGTCCACAATTTTAATGAGATTGCTGAGGTATTAAACCGCGACCCCCAGCACATCCTGAAGTTTTTAACTGGCGAGTTGGCAACAGCAGCTACAACTCAAGAGTCAAGGGTTATCTTTCAAGGCAAATTTCCAAGAGAAACCCTTGAGAAACTTCTCCAACGGTATATGGAAACTTTTGTCGTATGCCCAGTGTGTAAGCGTCCAGACACAAAGATTGTTAAGGAGAAACGCTTGTCCTTTCTTGTATGTGAAGCATGCGGCGCAAAGTCCTCTGTTAGGCACTTATAAGAGCGTATATGTATTGAAGTGTTACATGAAACTGAGAAAAATCGGTAACAATGTGCTTCTTTCTATTTGTGACGCTGAAATTTTAGGATGCACGCTGCGCGAAGGAAAGATAGTTTTCCGCGTTACCGAAGAATTTTATAAAGGCGCAGAAGTAGAGC
>WUQU01000116.1 GCA_009889605.1 Candidatus Bathyarchaeota archaeon
AAAGATAAAAATATATTCCAAAATACAATACAAAAAATAAACATACCTTGTGTTATTAAACCTAGAAAAGAAGGTTCAAGCATAGGTACTCATATCTGCTTTTCTCAAGACGAACTGTTAGAGAATTTGGAAAAGGAATTTGAAAAATACGACGAAATGATTATTCAAAAATATGTGAAGGGCACAGAAGTAACAGTATCGATTATTGATATTGACGGTTCACCGGTTGTTTTACCAATTTTAGAATTAAGACCCAAAAAACTTTTCTACGATTATGAAGCAAAATACACTGATGGCATGACCGAATTTGTCATCCCCGCAGAAATCGGAGAAGAGATGACAGAAATTGTCAAAGAAAGTGCACTTAAAATATACAAGAAATTGGAGTGCAAACACTTTGCAAGGGTCGACGGGATAGTTAGCGACTGTAAGTTCTACTTTCTCGAAGTTAATACATTACCTGGAATGACTGAATTGAGCGACTTACCTATGTCAGCTAAAGCATACGGCTTTGATTTCGAAGAACTTGTAAACACAATAGCAACTGAAGCGTTCAAGAAACCGTCGTTTAAAAAATTCAGGTGATTTTTTCATTAAACAGCAAGGGGAGAATTTCAGTCAACGCCCCACCCTGAAGTGGCAGGCTTGAAGCCTTCGTTGACTAGCCTCAGCCAAAGCCAATAGGCTTCTTGGCTACGTTAGATGGGCCATGACACCATGGAATGCTGCTCAAGTTCCATGCTCTGTCGCCTATCGTTAAACAGTTCTGGCGGGTAGGGACAGTGCGGTAGGCACGACAAGCCCATCTAACATTGGCGATGAGCACCTAACTCCGCAAGGAGACTTACTGTATGGTATATGTTATCTCGAAAGATGGAAAACCTCTCATGCCTACTAAAAGGCATGGCAAGGTGAGAAGACTTCTAAAGCAGGGACTTGCCAAAGTAGTCAGAAGAGAACCATTCACGATTCAGTTATTGTATGACACTACAACTTACGTGCAACCTGTGACAGTTGGCATCGACATTGGTTCAAAAACAGTCGGTGTCTCAGCCATAACAGATAAGAAAGAAGTGTTCTCAGCAAAAGTAGTACTAAGAACTGATATAAAAAGACTTATTGTGCGAAAGAAGAGAATACAGACAGTTAAGAAGGTATCGCAAGACGAGGTACAGAAAAGCAAGGTTTTTGAATAGGCGTAAACCAGAAGGATGGCTTGCACCAAGTCTAAGGTGAAAAGTAGATGCACATATTAGAATAGTCAACATGCTCAGCAAGATACTGCCGATAGAAAAAGTTGTTGTAGAGATAGCGTCTTTTGATACCCAAAAGATATTGAATCCAGATATCCAAGGAGAAGAATATCAAAATGGAGTGCAGAAAGGTTTTTGGGATGTGAGAGAATATTGTCTATGGCGAGCAGGATATAAATCGGAGGTATCTGGCAAAAAAGGAGTTTTGGAAGTTCACCATATAGTTCCAAGAAGCGGAGGTGGGACGGACAATCCTTCAAACCTGATAGTCTTAACAGCACAAGAGCACAAAGCAATACATGAGGGCAGGTTAAAGATACCAAAGAGCAAGATAGAGAAGGTAAGGATTCTCAAAGATGCGAGTCACGTATCGACGATAGGTTGGCATATAGTTAATGAGCTAAAGGAACTGTACGAGGATGTCAGAGTTACATACGGTAGTATCACCAAAGCAAAGAGAAGTGAGTTTGGATTGGAAAAGACGCACCGAAATGATGCATATGTCATAGCGGGAGGGACAGTTCAGAAGAGAGCGAAAGAATGGTATTTTGGTAAGTTTTTCAGAAGACAAAATAGGTCATTGCATAAAGTCAATCCAATCAAAGGTGGTATAAGACCGGTTAATACAATCAAACAATCATACGGTTTCAGAAGGTTTGACAAAATAGAATACGAAGGGAAGATAGGAATCATAGCTGGAACAAGAAGTAGTGGATATTTTGTAATAAGAAGTCTTTCAGGGGAAAGAATACACGATAGTGTGAAATACAGCAAATTAAAACATTTCGAGAAATTAAAGACGATAATGTTGGAAAGGAGGGAAGCGGCTATCTCCTCACACGACTAAAGTTGCGTGTCTCCGAAGCCGTAAATTGATGAAATTGGGAAGTAAACTTAAAAGACTTAGACTCGCAAGAGGATATACACAAGAAGAACTCGCCGATAGATGCGATCTGTCGAGAAGTTTTATCTCTCAGCTTGAAAGTGACAAAGTTTCTCCATCTGTTGAAACTCTCGAGAGAATTCTCAGAGTCCTTGGGACAGATTTGAAACATTTCTTTTCCGAAGAGCAGAAAAAGATCGTATTAAAGAAAGACGAAAGGGTACCTGTATACGATTTACCAAAGGGAGTAAAGATAGATATACTGATGGACGCTGTGGAAGACAAAGAGCTCGATGCAAAGATAGTCGAACTTGAACCCGGAGCCCAGACAGATAAAGAAGACTATCACGACGGCGACGAGTTCGGATACGTTGTAGAAGGCTCTGTCGACATATATATAGATGGAAAAAGGTACAGCGCGAACGAAGGAGAGTGTTTTTACTACTCAGGCGACTGTGTACACTACATGAGAAACCCGGGCAAAGAAAAAGCTGTCATACTGTTGATACAGACAATTTGAAATTCAAAAAATAGGTGGACGTTCGTCCACCTTTTGTTTTCTATTTTTGTGATATTTCTACGTCAACCAAAACCCCTTTGTGATCCGATACCCTTTCACTTTCAAAAACAATTCTCGCACTCTTTACTAAAAAATTTTCAGGAACTAAAATGTAATCTATCCTTGCACTCTCTTCGCTTATCTTATCA
>WUQU01000117.1 GCA_009889605.1 Candidatus Bathyarchaeota archaeon
CATACTTGCTAATGAAGTAGGCTAGAATTATGACCGCAGCCGCTATGAGTCCTCTCAAAAGAAGATCACTTAGGGGTGGGGGTATTTGAAACACCATTTTATCACCTTCTAGCTATTTTTAATATCTTCTCAATTTTTTCTTTAGATCCAATTATGTAGGCTCTTCCGCCCAAACCGGCTTCTTCGACAGAGTTTGTCATTTCACCTGACCGAGAGACAAAGATCGCGGATAGATCGCGACTTTGAGTGATTTCTCTTCTAAGTTTTAGGAGAAACTCTTCATTGGAAATTTTTATCGAGGCCATTAAAAGTCCGGCTCTATGGAGCCTACATAGGACATTGGCATTAGCATCTAAAATCTCTGAAAGCTCCATGGGTATTAGTTTATAAGGGTTAATTATGTAAGTTGTTCCCTCATTGAGAAAAATTTCAGTGTTGAGCGGGTTATTGATTATAGGTATTGTTAATGGAATGGCGTTTTCCTTGGCCCTTTGCAATATCGAAGATTAAGCGAATCGCTTTCGGTTGCGGTTATAACCGCGTCAAGAATGCTTCCGTTGCCTCTAATATATTCTTCCACTTCATCTATATCCAAGCGGATTATCTCGGCGAAGGGAAACATCTTTGAAAGAACATCGACTTTTTCGCTTGTAAACTCGATTATTATGAACTTTCCATTGGGGTCTATCTCTCTAATGGCGTTTGCAGCAAAATATGCCGAGTGGCCGCCTCCAATTAGTAATGTTCTCAAGCAAACCCCTCTCCAGATTCGATTCCTAAATCCAGCGCTCTGACCTCTTTCAAGTATTTTTCAGCCCATTGAGAATCGATCTTACGATCTCTAATAGCCTTTCTAAGAATAGTTCCTGCAACTTCATAGGCCATATCTGTCAAGGCATGCAGGGGCTTCATGTCATGATCCTTGTATCCAACATCCCTTTCAACTATTCTTGCCCCAAACTTATGGAAGTCTATTAGTAAGCCTACATCCACCCCCCATCCTCTCTCAAAATCCACTTTATAAAATAGCTTTCTTAAGCCTGCTATCTCTCCGCTTAAGGGCTGTTTGAATTTCGTCAGTTCCGGATAAAACATTCGTAAAAGAGGCTTAGCAACTAGTTCCGTAACCCTTCCAGCAGATCTCTCAAAACATCCTTTTACAAACTCTGCTTCTCCATTAATCAAAGGTTCAGCCAGTTTCTCGACAAATTCTGGCGCTATGTTTTTAATGTCTATGTCTAGATATACCAGGACGTTGCCTCTTGCAAGATATGCCCCGTCGCGCATAGCTATTCCTTTACCCGGGTATGTTAAATCGCTTTGAACTATAACCTTCGCTTTATGCTTCCTGGCAAGCTCCACTGTTCTATCTCGGCTGCCGCCATCCACAATTATTACTTCCATTACATGCTCTGCTTTGAAAGCTGTTTTTACCGCCCTTTTAACATAATACTCCCTATTCTTCGCTGGAAAAATTACTGAAATCTTCATAATTATTAAATTAGGAAAAGCAGTATATAAGAAATCACGAAAAATGTTAACAGCTAATCAAGTGTGCTGTTCCAAAAGTAAATTTTAGCGTATTATTCTCTTCATCTCCATTAACCTGTGGGCGCTAGTAGGTGAGGGACTTCTTTACTGAGGTTATGTCTTCTCCAGAAGATCGCTTTCGCCTCTAATCTGACCGCCTAAAGCATCCTGCGTCTCAATCAGGCTAATTTCTCCAGGCTTGACATGC
>WUQU01000118.1 GCA_009889605.1 Candidatus Bathyarchaeota archaeon
AAAATGTGATAGTGATTGCAGGCAAAAACAAACTTGTTTTAAACGAGGAAGAAGGTTTGCTCCGGGTACGAAATATTGCATCACCTATGAACTCAAAAAGGCTTTCTCGAAACACACCGTGTACAGCCGACGGCAGGTGTCATGACTGCCTGAGTGCCGACAGCATCTGCAGTCATATTGTTGTAACAAGAAGGTCTCCGGTAAAGGGAAGAATTAAAGTTGTACTGGTCAAAGAAGACTTGGGATTTTAGAAGTCTGTAATGTAACATTTTAGAAATATTTGCGTAACAATTCTGTAAAAAAGGGTTGACAGAATAAAATGATTTGTAATAGAATAATAACATCAAAATACTAAACATAAAAAGGCTGAATGTCTGGGCAGTTGTATAAATTGCTCAGACAGCGGGAGACCCACTGGATTGTTTGGGGTGAATCGGCAAGCAAGATCTTGCCGTAGGGATAGCCTTCTTGTCCCGAACCCGTCAGCTAATCCCGTAAGCCTCAAGAAGGGAGTTTTTGTATGAACTTTAAAACTGTGATTTCCATTATTGTAGGATGCTTGATAGTGTTTTTTTCTGCCCAGGCTTTTGCCCAGTCAGCCCAGGCAAAGTCTACAGTCAATATAAGAAGTGCACCCTCGACAAACAGCAAGGTTTTAGGAGTTTTCCCAAAAGGATTTAAAGCACAGGTTCTATCAAAAACGGCTGGATGGGTAAAAATTTCGTATGATGGAATTGTTGGGTATGTGAAATCTGATTACATAGCTATTACAAACGATAAAAGTAGTTCTACTTCGAAAACCTCAAGAGCAGGGGTTGTAAAGGCTGTCCAGAGCGATGTTCAGGCTACTGTTTTGAAGGACAATGCACGTTTGAGAAGTAGTATGTCCGCTTCCTCGAGAATACTTAAGACGTTCAAAAAAGGTACTAAAGTGTATGTGTTGTCGAGGGTTCAAAATGGTTGGGTAAAGGTAAAGGCACCTGATGGAACAGTAGGATATATGGCATATTATCTTTTGAAAATGCCATCAA
>WUQU01000119.1 GCA_009889605.1 Candidatus Bathyarchaeota archaeon
AATTGGAGAGTACGTAATCATTGAAAAAGTTGAAGGTGCTCACATTGTTGTAAAGCCTAAGTTAAACGCTAAAAATGCTGAAAACACAGAAAAAAGCCAGGAATAAATTAGTTATAAGCATTTAAGACAAGAATTAACAGTTAATTATTTATTAATCTTAGTCAATCTTAGTTAATCTTAGTTAATCTTATTGATTTTTACCATTTGGTTAGTTTAAAACCACTCAAAGGGAGGATGAAAGTATGTACTTAGTTCTTTTTGCTCTATCGTTTTTGCTTTTAATAATAGCAGCAACTGGTTTAAGAATAGTAGGACCTTACGAACGTGGATTAATTGAAAGGCTTGGAAAATTCAAAAAGGAAGTTAAATCTGGTTTACACTTAATTATTCCATTTTTTGATAAGATGACAAAAGTGGATATGCGTGAACACGTACTAGACGTTCCACCTCAAGAAGTTATAACAAAAGATAACGTTGTTGTAGTCGTTGATGCGGTAATATATTATGAAGTCACGGATGCATTTAAATCAGCATACAATGTTAGCAACTTTGAATTTGCCACTGTTAAGCTAGCGCAAACAAACTTGAGAAACGTTATTGGCGAGCTTGAATTAGACCAGACGTTAACATCAAGAGAGAGCATCAACACAAAACTAAGAACTGTTCTTGACGAAGCAACAGACAAATGGGGTATACGAATAACAAGGGTAGAAATCAAAAAGATAGATCCACCAAAAGACATCATGGAAGCAATGAGCAAACAAATGAAAGCTGAAAGAACAAAGCGTGCAGCCATTCTTGAGGCAGAAGGTGTCAGACAATCAGAAATTCTCAAGGCAGAAGGCCAAAAGCAAGCGGCAATACTCAAAGCTGAAGGAGAAGCTGAAGCAATTAAACGTGTAGCTGAGGCAAACAAATACCGATTAATCGCGGAAGCAGAAGGTCAAGCTTTAGCTATCGCAAACGTCTTTAAAGCAATTCATGAAGGAAATCCAACAAACGACCTAATAGCTATTAGATACTTAGAAGCTCTTAAAGAAATAGCAAATGGTCAAGCTACGAAGATATTCTTACCTCTGGAAACATCGTCTATGCTTAGTTCAATCGGCGCAATGGCAGAACTTTTTAAAGATAAAGCTCAACAAGCAACACTTCAAACGGGGGATAAA
>WUQU01000120.1 GCA_009889605.1 Candidatus Bathyarchaeota archaeon
CTCAAATTTTTCACTTCTTATCCTTTCTAAACAGATTATCGCCTAAATGAGTCTAATTATTTAGTGATAGTGATATAATGAAATTAGAGAAACTTTTAGGAGGGATTGCCCATGAGACACAATGCGTCAGTCACAATATACAGAGATGGCTTCTCGCTCACAGAGGCTGTTGTTTCTCTATTGCTGATCAGTATAGTTTTCATGATAATAGCGACGGGGTTGTCTTCGGCAATTCAGTCACTCGCGGTCCTTCAGAACTTTCAAAAGGTTACTGAGTTTGAAAATTTTATAGCTCGATATGTTTATGTCCTCGGTCTTTCTCCACAAACATCATCAGGTTCGGTACAATCGGGAATTGATATAAACCAGATTAACAATGCGTTTTATAAGAACAATCCAATAGGCTATCCAAGAATCGTACAGATTAATTCCATAACAGTTGGTCAACTCTTCGTAAAACATACGTTCCAAATAGAAACAGCTCCCGGAAAAGCGAAGAGTTTTACTGTTTATCAGTACGTGCAGTACTGAAGTACTAAAAATGGGGTGATAAGATGGACATTACGTTGTCAGGACTGATTTCAAGCTTGGTTGTGGTTGTAGTTGTCATGGCGATGCTCGGATTGATATTTGATATAACGCTAAGGGTGTTAAACGAACGGCAGGAATACACGAGTTTTTATTCAGAAATACAACACATCTCGGATATTATAAATAACATATTCACTAACAGTGTTTCCAGTATAAAAGCGGAAGACGTGAGTCTTCATTCTATTCAAGTACCATCTTACAGACCCACTCAGCAGTACAACGATGTGGTTACGCAGAGAAAGGTTCTCCAATTTAAGCCAAACAACAAAACATTAGTTTTTGATGGAAAAACAATAGCTAAGGCCGATAAGATAGATAGTATAGAGTTCGAATATGTTTCTTCAAGAGTGAGTTTCATAATGATCACTTTTAAGCACAAGAATGGAAAGTGGCGATACTCGCTCCCCATGCTTTCCGCTCTAAGCGAAGCTTCGTGAAATAGATAAACATGCTTAACATTGAAAGGAGGGCTCGATGTGAAAGGAATAAATCCTGTTACTATGGAGAACAATAATAGGTCCAATTACAAAAATGGCTTCATGATAGCAATTGTTCTTGTGTTTCTATCTATTGCAAGTGTGCTTTTATTGACGGTGTATGAAATAATCGGTAACTATAGAACGAACGCGGTTCGTATGAGCGTGTCTTCACAATTAGAAGTCGATGCGTTAAATACTCTCAACACAGGCATTGGATATATGAGGACAAAATCCGCCGGTGTTCTCGGCGTCAATGTCA
>WUQU01000121.1 GCA_009889605.1 Candidatus Bathyarchaeota archaeon
CGAAAGAATACGAAAATGGTATCCGTAAACTCTATGATTTGGGCAACAAATCTTTCTTAATCTTGGCAAGGTTAAGGCAGTACGATAATTCAGAAAAGGTGTCAATTGAATACAACGTCGAACTTTCCAAAATACTTATTTCTTACATTGAAAATGGAGACACACTCTCTGTAATGCAATATATATACAACAACCTCATGGAATTGGAAAGCTTGAGTCGTTCATCAGATTCCTTAATTAGACAAACCGCTCTTGAGTATCTCTACAAGATGTATAAAGTTTTAGGAGACGATGAAGCAGCAGAGAAATATCTTGAACAGTTAAAAAATGAGAATCCAAATTATAAAGAAGAGTAATTCTTTGGTACTGGGGGTGTGATGATGCACTGGGTTATAACTGGTGCAAATCGTGGTATAGGGCTTGCCATTACAAAACAATTGTTAGAAGAAGGCGAAAAAGTTACTGCGGGCATCAGAACATCCATGCCTATTGAACACGTTAACCTAACAGTTCTAAGAGTCGATACGTCAAACCCTGTCTCTATATCGGAATTTGCTGAAAAGATAAACGATCCTATTGATGTTTTAATAAACAACGCAGGAATACTTATTGAGGAAAGATTTCCAGATGTCACTGAAGAAGGTATGCTATTGTCGTTCAAAGTCAACACGATGGGTCCCTATATGCTTATCCAAGAGTGCTTCAAGCTGAACAAGCTGAAAGATGGTGCAAAAATTGTCAATATCTCAAGTATCCTTGGAAGCATCACGAACACCGGGGGCACGACTTCCGTGCCATATTCGATTTCAAAAGCAGCGCTCAATATGGTTACGAAATTGATGGCTCACAAGTTGAAAAATATGTACGTTATTTCTATGCATCCCGGATGGGTAAAGACGGATATGGGAGGAGAAAATGCTCCGATATTGCCTGAGGACTCAGCATCGGGTATAATTAGTATAATACGAAAGCTTAACAAGACGGGAGTTTTCTTGGACTACCAAGGAAATACTATTGAATGGTGACGAATGGTTCCGGTTTATCTATTAGTTAGTAAGAAGACAAA
>WUQU01000122.1 GCA_009889605.1 Candidatus Bathyarchaeota archaeon
CGTGAACCCCACGAGCAATAATCCTCAAAGTCATATCTTCTGGAAAGAGTAATCCACACTTCATTCTCCTTTCTGTCAACGTGATTTACTATGCCAAAAGATGGGCTCTTTATTTTCTCGGTATAAAGGCTTCCAGGGATTTCATCCACAATGGGGAAAAGATAATCTTCATTCCTGAATTCAATCTTCCTCGGCTTTATTCCCTCTATTATCTTTCCTTTATGCCACTTCTCCCCGCAGGAAGGGCACTCATAAAAAAGGACTTCTTCAAGCTCTTCTTCCGTTTGGCAATCGGGACAAACATTATCATAGAGTTTATGCCCCCATTTCCCACAAGATGGGCAAGTGTGGCTTAAGCCATCATAGCTATCGCTTCTGGTAAATATTTCCCCGCATTCACTACACTCATATAGAGGTTCGGCTTCATCATCTAAAAGATATTCCTCACAATACGAACAAAAGAACCCCTTTTCAGGGGTAACTTTAATTTCTTCACCGCAATAGGGACAACTCACAACTTCTTTCTTTCTTCTCCTCACTTTTACCTCCTTTCATTTTTGTTTATTAAACTCTCCCCTCCTTATTCTCTCCAGCAATTCCTCAAAAGATAGTCTTTTAATTCGCCTGTCATACTCCCACTCAATGATGACACGCTGGGTAAATAAGCCCTCAAATCTATTAACAACAAAGCAACAGAATTCTTTATCACCACATTCCTCCCTTGGGCAACCATCAAACAATAGATAGCATCTTAAAACCCTTATAACATCATAGTGCTTCATCTATGTCTATTACCCTTTTCTTGATTTAATAAAAAACCCAATTGCCCCAGCAAGGGAAGCAAGAGAAGGCCCCAATAAACCTAAAGCTCCTGATAAATCGCCTATAAAATATGAGCGGATAGAAAGGATAAAAAGAACGAGGAATAGAAGGAAAAAGAATACTGAAACTTGCTTTTTTCTATTCATCTAATCCCTTCTTAGCCAGTAGTTAAAGATTATCCAAGCAACAGTAGATAATACCTTTAAATCCAAAGCCTCTTCCCTCTAAAAGTCAGTTTGTAGCCTGCATCCTGCAATAGAGAAAAACAGCGTGCCAATGCTTCCTCGTAGCTTTGACTTGATAGGATATACCCAAAATCAAGCTCTCTTCCCTTCTCTTTGAGTAGCCTATTTGTCTCAGCCATAATCGCCCAAATATTTCCGTCCCATCTTGAAACATCTATCACCTTCTTCATCTTATCCCCCCCCTTGTGTCTTGATTTTTATATGTCCTCTATCTTCAAAACCCCGCTGTACTCCCCGAAGTATCTCTCTCTGATTTGTGGGAGGCTTAACTCCTCCCATTCCCCGACTTTGTATGAATATTTCCCGAGGTCAAGAGACCTACCTCCGCCAAATCCCTTTAAAGAACCATAATC
>WUQU01000123.1 GCA_009889605.1 Candidatus Bathyarchaeota archaeon
CATAAACGTTAGTGGATTAGCTCCGAACGCTGCTGAGAACTTCGCAATCTCGTACAACCCTCTCGTAATTAACGCCGCTTTTGCATTGTCCCAACAGCCCAGCCCATCAACTATACCAGCCGCTATCGCTATAACGTTCTTTAATGCACCCGCCAGCTCTACACCTGCTACATCATCGTGCACGTAGACTCTAAAATACTCGTTCGAGAACTCTTTTTGGAATACTTCAGCCATGTGCCCAGCAACTACAACTGCGGTAGGCAGGTGTAACGCTACTTCCTCAGCGTGTGAAGGACCTGAAAGGATCGCATACGGACATTTCAATACTTCATCAACAATTTCTGAAACTCTCTTCCCCGAAGATATCTCAATACCCTTCGACAAGTTCAGAATAACGTTAACTTTGAAATTTATCTTTTCAAGCACTCCTCTTATGTATTGGACAGGAACTGCAAGGACTATGACATCTGCAGTTTTCCCTTCATTTATATCGTTCGTGACTAATACGTCCAATTTCGCCTCCGGAATGTGTGGCATCGTTTTTCTTTTATTTAAATCGTCAGCATGTTCCTTTGTATGAGCCCACAGCATTACATCGTGACCGTTGTCTTTGAGAAGTTGGGCGATAGTACACCCCCAACTGCCTGCACCAAGGACAAAGTATTTCATAAATACCCACCCCATAAAGAATTCAAAGATAATGTTACAATACTATGCAGCATCATTGCGACAGAAAGTCAGCCAAAACTTGTACAGACCACTTAACAGCCGGTGTTCTGTAAGGATTTGAAGCGCTGTCAAGTTTTATAATCCATTCTTTTGAATTTTCTTCCGAAAGGTCTTCTGGATACGCTACTAAATAATAGTGCTGCTGAAATTCACCATCGGTTGAGATTATCTTTATCAAATAAGCCTTTCCTTCCATCTGTTTGTACAAGCCCTTTACAACCACTACCTTTGACCTGTCCTTGAACACTTTTCCTTTCAGTTCATCAAATTTGCTTTCGTTGACCGCACATTTTGCATGTGGCATTTCATGATGCCCTCCTATCAATCTTTCGACCTCAAGATGAGTCTTTTTTCTCAAGATTACAGAATAAATATTTCTTCCGTACTTTATCCACTTCTGCTCGTACCTTGTCTTAATCTCTCTGTCCGGATTCTCCACAAAACTCATCAATTCAAAACCTTTTTCCTGGGCTATCTCTATAGTTTGCCGTGCATACCATTCGACATCGGTCGCAAGTTCGAAAGTTCCGTCATCTTCGAGTACATTTGAAAGTGTCTCAAAGAACTCCGGAACTATAACCCTTCTTCTTTCGTGCGATTTTTTATCCCAAGGAATTGGAAAGTTCATTATCACCTTTTCAACACTCTTTGGTCCAAAGAATTCACGCATTCCAAATCGCGCATCTGTAATTACTAACCTAACATTTTCAAGATCCTTTATTCTATTGTGTGCTTTTTTCATAGATGTAATTGAGACTTCAAATCCAACGAAATTTTTCTCAGGATGTTTCGACGCATAACGTTGCAAAAATTCTCCGCCACCGAACCCTATTTCGACAATCAAATTGTTATTGTTTCCAAATATCTTACTCCAATCTAACGGTAGGTAATCGAAATCAGCAGGCTTTATCTCGCGAACGTAAAGATTTGAAGATGATTTTCCCTCAAAAACACTACTCAAGACTAACACCTCACATTGCATTTATTTAACTATTTGAA
>WUQU01000124.1 GCA_009889605.1 Candidatus Bathyarchaeota archaeon
ATAGGAGGAAACAAAACAGCAGGATACGGAGTAACAAAGTTTGCCTTAACTTAATTTCATTTTCAGAAATTCCTAAGAGGTGATCATAAACTTAGTGAGCTTTGTTAAGTGTACCGAAGGTTTTTTATATTATAAACCCCTTTTAAACATAGAGGGATTTATGATCAAAAACTCGCTTGAAGAAGAGAAGAAAAGAACCCTTTATGGCTGGGCTTTCAAGGCAGGCAAAGAAATTTTAGAAAAACTAGAAGCAACCTATGGAAAGGAGGGGGCGGAAAAGCGCATGGAGACTATACTTCTCAATCTAAGATCAGAATTGTTGCCTGATAAGTTTAGAAGGGAGTTGATTAATACTATTGTAGAAGTGAGACCAAAAATAGGGATTCCCGTAGAAGTAAAGACTGAGCAAAGCTGGAGGATAAATGAATTTTACAGATATAGTGCTGCAATATTAGCTGGTTTTTTTGACTCTTTACAGTCCTGGAAAGAGGAGCGTGAAGGAAAAGAGGAGCAAATTGAAGGAGCGTAGAGGTGAGAGAAAATGCATAAGCGTGCTTTTATTGCCTCCATAATGAAAGTCGCTGGAAATGTAAATGCTGATATAGGTGTTGGAACGCGGGTACCGCTGAAAAAGATACTAACATCTAAGCAGGAAACCAAAGTTTTTGTCTCAGCGAGATGTGTAAGAAGATGTATACGCGAAAGATTGTATGAGAAAAATTTTCCAATAGATCCTCTTCAGCTAATAGGACCAGAGAACCGAAAGCAATTAGGAGATATAGGCGATCCAATAAAGTATGTTGATGATGACATTTTCGGATATCTCGTTCCTGAAGAAGTCCCATTAAAAAGGAGCAGTCCTATAAAAATCTCTCATCTAATCTCCCTACAACACACAGAAATTAAGCCTGAGTTTGCAGGAAGATTTCAAAGAGATTTCTTAAAAGAGTTTGTAAGAGGATATCCTGCCCCTTTTGAAATAGAAGTTGCTGAATGGTTAGGTCGGTTGGGGGTTATAGTTTCCGACGGGATTGGTCGCTTTGGAGAGAATGAA
>WUQU01000125.1 GCA_009889605.1 Candidatus Bathyarchaeota archaeon
TGTGAAAAGGTAGGAATAAAGTTCATTCACGTTTCAGAAGAGGAAAAGTGGAGAGAAATATTCTAATTTTGGAAAATGAAAATCGGGGTGTTTTAACACACCCCGATTTTAATCGCTTAGTGATAAAATCAGAAGAGCACAATAGCAAGATAATCTATTGCTGAAGAAACAATTAGGTGATAAACTTCCCTTGGAATTTGAATATTTAACTCATCGTATAACTCGTCCATTAACTCCATAACTTCGGCTTTCTTCTTTTCACCTTCGCCTGGTCTTTCAACAAGGTACATAAAGAGCTTTAGAATGTCCCATACCCATTTCATATGACTCACCACTATTTGCTAATTACTGAATAAAGTTGACAAGGATTTGCACGTTTGTCTCTGTGAGCCTTGCTTCGTCTGGTTCAGAATCTGATGGAACTACTCCAAGTTGCTTGAGCAACAGCATATCAGATTGTAGTTCTGAAGGACTTATCGCATCTACTGGTTCTGGAATGTTTATCCTGTAAGTTCTTGTTCTATTTCCATCTGGTTTTCTGTACATCAGTGTAAGTCTTTTCATATAATATCACCCACTTCTTCCGTTGTTACCACTTGTGCACTTTCGCAAACGTACTTTGAGTATTTGTCAAGAATGTCTACAACTGTTTGAGCATTCTCTTGAGTAAAAGAATCATCTACGTTGATTGTCTGCCTTCTGTAGATACGATTATTTAGTTCATCATATCCGACTATCCAACGCAAAACCAACCTCTTCATTCTTGCACCCCCACTTTGATTCTCTATGTTTCTTTGTTTCCTTTTTCCCTTGTTCCGCTTGCCTGCGCAGGCAAATAGATGTATCTCCCCGAGGACCCACTTTAATAAAAAATTAAGGGTTCGGAAGAATCCGAACCCTTCAACAGTTCTTCATCTGAAATTATTTTATTTCTTTTTTCTCCAAACTTTCACGGCATTATAGATAATCCATACTAAAAATCCAATTGCCACTACTGGAAGGAGCGCAATGAAGAAGAAATACACAATTGCCAAAAGTATTAAAAAGAGGATTATACCTATTACCCACACCAATAGCGGTGCAAGAAATGGCAAAAACGTTATCAGTACAAGCAACACCACTAAGATACCTATCAGAGTGAATATCCACATTGTTTCTGCACCTTCTCTCCAGTTTTTATTACTTCAAGTTCAATAGCTTGTATTCAGGTAGTCCGTTTCTAAATGGTGGATATGGTTCACCTTGTATCAAAGGTAATGCGTACTTGAAGAACTTCTCAGTCACTGCGTATCTGTCGAAGAAATCTTTTGGAAGCATCTTTGTCTGCTCGGCTACCAAGTTCAGCGGGACAGACGAAAACTTTATCCGATAAGGCTCATCACTCACGCGCTCCATCGTTACCATCACGCCGTAGTTGTCTTCAAGGGCATACCTCACAGCCATCCTACCGCACATCTCTGCTTCCTCCACGTCTGTTGCGCTTGCTATATGCCTGCCACTTCTCTGCAAGTAATCTGGAATAGCAACGTGTGTCTTCAAACCTAGTTCAGACCTAACCATACCTGCAATGGTAAATCCAACACCACCAAGCTGCCTATTACCGAAACTATCGGTGAATCCAATATCGGAAACAAAGAACACATCTTGACTTTACAAGGATGAGGGGGAAGGGGGGGGGGAGAAAAAAGGAACGAAAGAGGGGGGGGGAAAAAGGGGGGGGGGGGGGGGGGGGGTGGGGGGGTGGCCCATAAAAAACACTCGGGGGGGGGTGAAAA
>WUQU01000126.1 GCA_009889605.1 Candidatus Bathyarchaeota archaeon
AAGTTTGGGCTGAAATACCTTTTCCGCAGCGATGGCAACCTTTGGAGCATCGCGGACGATCTGTTCATTGAGGCGGGCATTGACGGCTACGGTGAAATTGACTATGATGCGGGCATGAGAATTCCCGATTTGCAAGAGCGTTACCCTAACTTGACATGTTGGGGCAATGTCAGTTGCAGGCTGCTCAGGCTTGGCACTCCTTCCCAAGTTAAGGATTGTGCTGCTCAAGTCGTTGAGCGATGCAAAAGCAAAGGTCGGTTGATTCTCGGCTCAAGCAACACGGTTCTTCCGGGAACGCCACCAGAGAATTACTTCGCTTTACTTGAAGCAGCAAACATGTAAAGCATGTCTGCTACAAACTTTCCCCACAGAAGATTTCCTATGGAACAAGAAGTTGGATGGTCAGAGTGGTCGGATGCGGTTTTGAGTTACTTGCCAGTGTCATGGAGATTAGGGGGTGGCTTTACGAGGCGTTGCGGGTGCGTCAAAATGGTTTTTGAGTTTAAGGCGTTTGCGAAATTTAGCACAAGGTTCAAGATGGTTAGAGGATGCAGGAATATTGGCGAAAAGGTTTAGGAGATGGTTAGCGAGAAATGGCGGTGTAGATAACCATTGCCTATCGGCTGATTTACCTTGTGGGTGGGAGGTAATTAGAAATGTGCGCTTACTTTAGAGTTCGTTATGATTTAGGCAAAGACCAGAGTGAATTGACATGGGCAGACTTTGAGCGCTTTCCCGTTTGGGTCAATTGCTTAGAGTTAGAGGACATGTATGGTGAGACCTTCTTTGCCCCTATTGCCCCTCCCATCGCTGTGCCCAGGGAAGCAGGACTAACTTATGTGAGGGCAGAATTCGTTTTGGCTGATGGAACATTACTGCCAGGGCTCATACGCATTACAGCCTATGTGAAAGAGTTGGAAGGGATCGTTTTACTTTTAGATGGGGAATTTTTCAGTGTTGAGGCTCCACCTTCAGATGAACTCATAAGATGGCGTTTAGAACAAGGTCGTCCTTTCCCAGATTACTATTTGCAGTGGCTAAAAGAGTTTGGACATGAGGCATTGTGTCATCGGCTCGGTAAAAGTCCCCAAGAAGTTTTTCCCATCTATTTCCGCTGTCCTGTCGGGTTTGAGGGTGAGAATGAAGTAATAGAAGGCAAATATCCGATAGACTTTCGGACAGATATGCCGATAAAGTTGGGTCTCAGATGCTATGAAGTTTACAATGACTTAGCCAAAAGTTTTGATGAATTGACTTGGGAAGATTTTGAACGCTTTCCTGTTTGGATTAGCATAATCTACCGAATTCAAGAGGTTGCCCCGATTCATCCTTTCATCGTTCCTACAGATGTGGATGAAGTTTATGTTAGAACAGAATTTGTTTTATTTGATGGGACAAAACTTTCAGGTATTGCACACATCTGTGGTTATACAAAGGAGTTAGATGGAATATCTTTGCTTTTAAAAGATGAATTCTTTCATATTTTATACGATTTTAAACAAAAACACAAAGAGTTGTGCCAACGATTGGGTAAAAAGCCAAAGGAAGTTTTTCCGATCCGCTTTCGCTGTCCTGTCGGTTTTGAAGATGAAGAAGGTGTAATAGAAGGTAAATATCCAATAGATTTCAGTGACAATAAACCTATCAACTTAAGCAAAAAGAAGAAGAGAAAGAAAAAGTGAGTTGTGATTAGAGTAGATAGTAGTGTTGTAAGTTGTAACTATGACCCATTGTTTAGGCTTGTGAGTGAGCAGAGGGTAGGAAGTTACGGTTATTCGGTGAGTTACGAATATGGTGCAGCAGGGAATAGGCTGGCGAAGGTATGGGATGGGCAAAGGACAGACTATAGAGTCGTTGCATAATAGTTTAGGGGTGTGCCTGAGACAGAAAACCTTAACAGGAGGACAAAGAGATGATTAGGTTAGAAATTCTGCGCCAAAAGCCTCATCTGTTTCGCTCTCTAACAGGTATGACCATAGAGCAAT
>WUQU01000127.1 GCA_009889605.1 Candidatus Bathyarchaeota archaeon
GGCCCATGCGAAAATCAGCGACCGTGTGTCACGTTTTACACCTTTAAACCGGGGGTCGCCTTCAATATACTTCAGCATTCCTTTTCGAAATTCCGCTGAGACAGTTAAGTAAATTTTTATGGCTAACTCTTTACCTTCCTTATTTTTACCCCAGTAAACCCTAGCTTCTTTTCCTGCCTTGACAACACCGTAGATCCTATCTATAACTCCGCTGTTCAAAAAGTCGTAGATAACCATAAGCGTTGAGCGGTCGAAAACCTCTTCCAAGACTTCATACTCTTCGCTGCGCTTCTCCTTCATCAACTGTTCAATCTCATAACTTTTTTCCGCTTCGTGAAGCTTTTTCTCCACATGCTCCCTAAAAGCCAAAGAGATTTTCCTCATATGCCTTTAAATGGTTAAATAGCCTTTTTTACGAAGCAACTCCGCCTGCGCGTGGGTGTACCGCCAAACCACGTCGCCACGCGATTCGGACTGAAAATCCCATGGAGAAACCAGAACAACATCTCCTTCGCGGATCCAAACTCGCCTTTTCATTTTCCCCCTTATACGGCATAAACGTTCATGGCCGTCTTGACATCTGACTAGAACACGGTCAAAACCGAGAAGCTTTACAGCTACCCCTAAAACCTCATTTTCCGCTGGAAGCACCATCTCACTTAACTCTTCTTCAGTGATGACTTTTTTCTTACCCAACTAAGCACCTCAAGACATTCCTTTCTAAAAACGCTTCTCTTCTTTAAAAGCATGCTTATTCTTCGAGGCTATACTCGCCTAACATGGCCCATCAAAGGTAAGGTTTCCGTTAAAGGCTTAGCAGTAGCCATAGAAGCCCCAACGGTGCATTCAAGCCAGCAGTCGCTTTCGCCCTTGCCCCCTAAAAGCCCAGCAGCCGAACGCCTTGGAACATCGCCGAACACGATGTCGCCTCTGGCAGCACACGCCAAAAGCCTGCCAAAAAAGGGTCAACAGCGACATAAAGTCTCCCAGCATGGCAAATTTTAGGCGCCTTACCCTCAAAGAAAAGCCTAAAACCCCAAATAAACTCCGCAGGTACAGCCAACCCTAACGCCATGAGCTTTAAGAAACTTTATGGTTTCCAAAGCCTTCTTACAAGTTCCAGCCACACCTCGGATTGTGTCATGGATTTCCGGAGGCCCATCAAGGGAAAACACAACCATGTCGAAGGCTTCTGCAATTTTTGGCGCATCAGCGCTTTTAAGCAGCGTTCCATTGGTGTTCATGCTAACTAGACAGTTGCTGGACGAAGCCCTTTTTTGCAAGAAGAGCTAAATCCTTGCGGAGTAGCGGTTCGCCGCCGCTGAAATCAAAAAAAGGCTACGCCTAAACTGCAAACATTATCTATAACCCTTAAAGCCTTTACGGTGGATAGTTCTGGCAAGTTTTTCTTCCACCAATTGCAGTATGAGCACTGCATGTTGCAGCGGCCTGTTACACTAAAAGAGGCGAA
>WUQU01000128.1 GCA_009889605.1 Candidatus Bathyarchaeota archaeon
CCCACTTCTACCATTCCGGGTTTCTGGACAAGTTGGAAAAGTCTTCTAAAAAGGGCGTAGGCATTAAACTCCTAACCAATTATTCTCCTAAAACATGTTTTTTCATTGAAAAAACTAGGCTGAAGCGAAGTAAATATTCAACTTTGAATTCTGAGGAGCTGCCGACTTTCATATTGGCAGACGACAAGCAACTGCTTTTGCTGATTAGAAAAGAGAATGGGAAGAAGAGGGTTGCGGCTCTGTGGACGAACTACGATGCTTTCATAAAAGCTCTGAAAACGCTTTTCAACGAGCTTTGGAGCAACGATGCTTAAGCCGTTATCTCTTTTTATTTTAACTTTGTTTTTATTTCCTGCCAAGCTGAATTGGCTAATATTCTTGTTTCTTTGTCTATTGCCATTAACAACGCCAAATATATTATTCCGCCTAAGGCTGTTATGCTTAAGGTTGTGTGTATTCTAGTTGGGTGGGGGATTATGTAGATTGCTGCTGCCATTACCGCTGAGGCGAAGAGGTATTTTGCAATGTTTTTCCATGGGACTTTTATTTCTGTCATTCTGCATACCATTGCGTATAGTATGAGAAACATGGCGAAACGTGCCGTTGAGTTTATAATGGCTACTGCGAGTGCAGATTGCACCGGCTGGTTTTGTGTATAGGTTGTTAAAACGTAGAAGGTTGTGGGCAGGGTTATTGCTGAGTGGATGTAAGTTAGGGAAAAGCCTATGAAGAGTCGACTTTTGGCTAGTTCTTTGAAGGAGATTTTTGCCTTTTCGTCGAGTCTTTCTAGTCCGTAGAGTACGTAGCTGAAGAGCATGGAAAGCGTTGCCACCAGGGCGTCGAGTGCCAGAACCATGAGTATAGGCCAAGCTTCGCTGTATTCCTCTTTTAGTATTGTGAGGTAAGAGCCTGGTATGACGAGGGCTCCCGCTGCCATGGGTATGGCGAACATTAAGACGGTTTTTATGGAGGTGGTTATGTCTTGGCTGTTTTTTTCAGTTATGAGTTTTGGGTATAGGGCGAAGGCTAGGAACGAGGAGTAGGTTATGATGTTGGATATTTGGGCAGCGGCGCCGTAGTTGCTTCTTGCGTTTTCTCCGCCGTAGGTGAAGAGCATTATGAATATGAAGGCTGCTATTTGGTTGCCTACTACGTTGTAGATGTTTGCAACAGAACCTTTGAGCCATTCTTTTATATATACCCATTTAACGTTTTGTTTCATTTCCCCCCACAACAGTTTTAGGTAGAAGAGGGTTTGGATGGCTATGGCGATGGTTAGGCTTATTATAGCGCCTTCTAGGGGTTGCTGGAGTTTTATTATGAAGAAATAACCTAAAGCGACTTTGCATGTTTCTGCGATAAGCAAGCCGTAGCCTAGGGTTTGGGGTTTTTTGGCTCTCAAGCATGATTCGAAGGCATTGAGTAGGTAGATTTCCACTATTTGGGCTGAGATTAGGATGTATAGAGGTGTGTATTTTGGGTTTACGCCTAAGGCTGATGTTATTAGTGGGATAATGGGTATGTATATTATTGTTGCTGCTATGGCGATTATGAGGTTTGCTATGGCTCCTGTTTTTATGGCGCCTTCTTCTTTTCTCGCTGCGAAACGCATAGCCCAGAAGGGTAAAACCGCGGCTAAGAGCGTAAAGTAATTGAGCAAGTCGTTTATGTTAAACCATATTCCATAATCTTGTGTTGTTGCTGAACGGGCTATCATGAGCTGGAAGATTAAGCCCGTGGCGACGCTGAGCATTTTGGCTGCGAAGATGACGAAACCTGAATACTGAAGCCTAATCTCGTCCCTAGCCAAATTTTCACCGTGCTGGTTTTAGGCTGCTGGTTCACGTTGTCTTAAGATTTAATGTAAATAAGAATTGCTCCTTTTGGCTCAAGCTTAACGGCATATAACTCTTGTTTTATGCGTTTTGCAAAGTAATCTAAGTTAAAACTTAAGAGGCTTATTAGAGTTATTATGATTTTGTGTTATTTTATTGTGAGGTTAGTAGACCTTTGGTGTAATAGAATCTGATAAGTGGGTGGATATACGTTATGGTCGGTTCTCTTGTTTTTAGTGCTACAAATATTCCGGTGAATGGAGAAATGAAGAGACGTGATAATACACCAAAACGAGTTACTGGGGGTTCCGCAGTGCTTTTTTCGCGGATTTGGCGCCAAATTTCTCTTAGCTGGGTTCCGTACCAGTACTGGTGTTGTAACTCGTGTTTTAACCCTTCTCTTAAGTGAATTGATTGTACGTTGTAGTCTACGCGCCATTCATAACCTGCGTCCTGAATCATGTAGGCTAAAACTGTATCTACGCCTGCGTTTACACGCATTTTTGGAAAGCCGCCGATGGCGCGAATAATTTGTGTGCGGTAAATAGTGTTGTCTAATGTTTTGCCAAGGGTGAATGCGCTCATTTCTCTGCTTCGTAGCCAAGGGCTAATTATGCTTTCGCCACGGTACTTTTTTGCCACGTATTGCTGTAATTTTTTGAGTCCTCTAGGTTCAGATGCGAAACGCATTCCTGAGGCTATGGCGGTTTTTGGGTTGTTAAGGTTGGGTGGAATTTTTTGCCACCAGTCTTCGGCTAGAAACAGGTCTTGTTCTATGCTCATAAAATATTCGCAGTCAACTTTTGAAAGCGCATAGTTTGCTCCGGCGCTGATTCCAGTTGACGGGTTAAAATATATTTCCCATCCGAAATCTTTAGCAATTTCTCTAGTGCTGTCGATACTGTGATCGTCTACCAATATTTTTCGATGAACCTCTTCGGATGGCACTACTGCCTCTAGCCTTTTTAAAACTTTCGGCAAATATTTCGCGCCATTCCTAGTCCACGACACAATATCAACTTTCATCTAATTAGCCCTTCATGCTAATGCACTGCTATCAGTTACTTTTTATTTACGTTATAAATTAAAGTTTATTTGAAATTTATGTAGCTTCAAATTAAATCATATATCAATACGGCTTTATACGATGCCTTATTAGGGTTGGGCCTAATGGTCTCAAGCATTTTAATGAATAAGAAGTTACGCTAGGCTCTGAGGGTGAATAAAATCTTATCAAGACTGCTCTCTTGTCAACCCCTCAATTGGCAGTAATCAAGCCTTTTGAAAGCATATATGTTGTCTCTCAAAATGAAAAGAGAGATGGAGAGTATGTATTTTAAAGAAGTTTCTTTTACAGAAAAGAGTAATTGAAAGCGCGATCGTTAAAAACTTTTTGATTCGTAACTGCGATATGGTGGTCCAGAAGAAGAAATCCGAATATGTAACTTGGTTAAACTTATATTTCCATTTAGCCTTTTAGTCTATTTTACTTCTTTTCAAATAACCTCTCAATATGTAAAATCGAATAAGTGGGTAAACAAAAAAGATTTCTGGGCATTTTTTATTGACAGCTACTTGAAAGCTCCTGATAGGGCTTGTAATGAGCATTCTAACTAAACTCAGGTTAGACACACTGAATTTCGGGTTCGGTTTGATTATGAGTTTTGGTTCCGTAAAGTGAGGAGTGTGGTAACAGCTACATAGTTTTGTGCGTTTACATTTATCTGCCATTGCTCTTGAATGTTCCAATTGGTCTCGTATTCCTTTTCTTAGATGTAGAGAGATCACCGTGCTATCAATAACCCATTTATAAGAAGTAAACCAATTTATTTTCTTGTACAGTATAGTATCGGTACAAATCGGGCATTCGTTAGGAAAACCGCCAAGTGCTTTAATAATTTTGGTTTTGTATATAGTATTGTCAATACATACTTCCATTTCTCCTTGTCTGCCTAAACGTTCAGAATAAAACTCCGAAAGAATGCGCAATATTTTATTGTCGAAAACCCTTATTCCTCCCGCAACTGCTATACTTGGTTCTTGCATGTATGGCGGAATCTTTTCCCACCAATTTTTAGCTAGCACAACATCTTGTTCGATGCTTACGAAAAATTCGCGATCCACATGTCTTAGGGCTTCGTTTGCTCCGCTTGGTATTCCGCTTTTAGGGTTTGGGTAAACATTCCAGTTGAAACTTTTAGCGATTTCAATAGTTCTGTCGATGCTGTGATCGTCGATTAAAATTTTGTGGCAAACATTTTCATGTGGAATAGCTTCCTCAATTCGTTTAAGAACTTGCGGGAGCGTTCTTTCTCCGTTCTTTGCCCACATCACCAGATCAACTTTGCCGATCATGGCAACCCTTCTTATGCATAATGTTTCAAAATATAAAATAAGTGGTGCATCTGATGTACCACATGTCAATAATGACTGGTTCAGTGAAGAGATTTCTATAGAGATCCAGAACAGTTTAAAAATAAAACGGTTGAAGGTTTGCAGCAAATATGTCAACGGAAGCGTCAGGCCCTTGTAGAAACGACTTGGCATCCAAATGTGTTCACGCAAAAAATGAAGCCTCAACAGCTTAATTTTGGGCGTGAGCCACAGAAATTCTGTTGGTTCTTTTCTTTTTGCGCCTACAACGTCGAAATACCCATCATAACTGACTATCTTTAACTCCTAATTTTTAGCTAAATACTACTAAACAGCATCATAAAAATCAATCTCCTCTTTTACACCCATCTCATACATGTCAAGCCCTAACGAACTTTCAACGTTCCTCAGACAAGCAGGAATTAACACCGGATCATTAAGCGCATCCTCATCGCGAGAATTGTAAACTTTGAAACCACCGCTGAAAGTTCCTCTATAGAAATTTTTCTGCCAAAACCTCTCACACTCGTCAGCCCCCTCTTGTCCAATAAACTACTCAAGAAAAATATTAGTATCCAAAAGCAGCATTCAATCAACCCTCTGTAGCTCCACACACCCCTTCAAAACTTTCAACCTCACCCGAAACAACAAAACACCTCACTATATCTTCAAACGCAGTCTTCAAAGCACCCTTCCTATTAACCATAAATTTCCATAGCCCGTTTCTAAACCTTTTAGCTAAAACCTCCAAACCTCTTTAGCAGTGTATTTTAAGTGAAGTATCAGCCTTAACAACTTCAACCTTAAATACAAATGGTAAATAAGTCTTTATAACCTTCACCCCAAACAAAGACTGCAAAAGCATAGTTTTAACCATTTATATAACCGCTTTTTGATGTCAGTTCTTTTTCTAACTTTTCCACACGTTTTTTGACTTTTTCAACTTCTTGTCGAACAACTTCATCGGTTATCTCTGTTTTGCGTTTTTCGTTGGATTCCAAAATTAAACGCAGAAATTCAGAATCATAAACTTTCATAAGTAGCTCAGTGTTGGGAATCAGACAGTGTCCTCCGACAACTCCTGGGTAGTGCAGAGGTTTATTGAAGTGAACCCGATGGATGTCTTCAATCATGTCCACAACTTCGTTGAAATCCGCCCCAAAGTGCCTTGAAATCCGATGCATTTCTTGAAAACATGCAATCATCCAAGCTCTATAAATTGTTTCAAACAGTTTTGCAAGTTCAGTCTCAACGGGACTTTTTAAAACCTTAACTTTTAATCCTAGCTTTTCAAAATGTTTCTGAGCTAACTCTGCTGCCTCTTTTGTGGTGCCGCCTACATACTTACTCCAGAATAAAATGTCTTTTTTCATAGTTTCTAAATTCTTGTGCATTCCTCTTATTGGAGAATGAGCTACTAGTGATTTTGTGTTCTCATAAATTTTTTGGGTAGTGCCCGGAGCTACGGTGCTATTGATTATCGTAATTTTAGGGTTAAACTTTTTTATATAATTCACAGTTGCTTTAACAAATTTTTCCGGATCTGCACACGGGTAACATATGTGCATTACATCGATGCCATTGGGCAACTCAACGTTGCCCGCAATATTGCGCATTTTTTCCTTATCCACGTCAAAACCATAAACGTCAAATTTTCCGCTTTCTTTAAACAGTTCATATAACGCTCTGCCAACTTCGCCTAAGCCAACAACTAAAACTTTTTCCTTTTTCGTCACTAATACATTCCTCGCGTTTTCATATTTTAAGCTAACGTAAAACGCGTTCAAGCTTTTCTAGTTTGCCCCAATCCTTCGACAATATTGTAAATTGCATTAACTGGATTTTCAAGTTCACTGAGTAAAGCGCTCACATCCCATTTTTTGCCGATAAGTTTTTCAGCCAACCCAAAAACCTCAGATAGATCCGCCTTAAAAATAGGAAAACCTTTTTCCGCCAAATAGTCATTTACATGTTGTTTCTGGAAAAAGTTAACAACTATAGCCGGTGTTCCCTGTAACGCCGCTTCTCGTGTAATAGTGCCTCCAACCCCAATAAACAAATCTGCTTGTGCTGTCAAACTTGCGGTATCAATGCAACCTTTTGGAATAATTAAATTTTTAATGGTTTTTCTATGATACCTTGGAAGATAAACAACTTTGCCAAGCTTTGTTAATTTCTTCGCTAAGGACGTTGAAGAAAACCTTTCTTTAACGTAAACAGCTTTTTCTTCTATCTCTCTTACAACAATTAATGGGCTTCCAAAGTCATATTTTACCAGTGGCTTAAAATCTTTAATCCATGCAACTTCATCCACGCCGTCAAAATGGATTATTTTGCCATTAACGTTGTAAGCCTGCAAAGTTTCTTTTGGAATAGCCTTCGAAGCAATTATATAGTCGGCGAGGGGTAAAGTAAGCCTATGCACAGCTTCAGCGTAAGGAGTGTCCACGGTTGTTATTGTTGGTATTCCTAAGCCAAAAGCCACCCTTATCTGATCTACCGAACCATGAGAAATTGCAACATCAGGAGTATCTTTCTCAAAAATTTTGCAAAACACAAGTTGACGTCGAGCTCCTTCTTTAAGTCTAGAAAGTAAAGATTTTGGATTATATCTCCCTACAATGATGGGTTTTTCACCGAGAAAATTCGCAAGCGGCACCGTATCGGGATGTTCACGGGTAGTTAGAATAACTTTATGCCCGGTTGCCCTAAGCTTTTTTGCTATTGCAACGCCATATCGCATATGTTTTCCGGTGCAAGCGTCATACCATATTTTCATTTTTTCACCAGCGGTACATTTCGCCGATGATTTTTCCATCTTTAACAAGTTTAGCTGGAGCGTCTATGTGACGTATCCAATAAACGTTTTCGGGTAATATGTTGTATTTTGGCATTTCTGGAATACTTTCTTTGTACGCGAGTTTAACATATAAGTAGGGAATGTTTGCGTAATAGTCTTTGCATAAAATTTTGCCGGCGTAGGAGAAGAAGAATGATGTTGTGAACATTCTTGCAGCGTTGATTTCAGTTACGCATGGTATTCCATTCTTGTTTTCTTTCAAGTCAACACATGCTATTCCGTTGAAATTGGGGTCTATGGCAAGCACGGCTTCTGTGGCGATTTTGTTCACCCTTTCATCATGTATGGTTTTTTGGACAGCTGGTGTGCCTGTTACTCCTGAGGGGGCAAGGTGTGGGTATATGTATTGTAAGCGTTCTCTTGCCATGGACGTCACGAGTTCTCCATCTTTCCAAATGCTGTGAAAGGCCATGTTTCTTCCTGGAAGATTTTCTTGTGCAATAAAACCCCAGTTCATGCCACGGCTTTTCCAATAATTGATCCAGGCTATTGCGGTTTCTTTGTTGTAGGCGGGGGTGCTTCCCCTTCCTCCAGCACCGTGTCTGGCTCTAATCCATATGGGGTTTCCCAGTTCTTCAAAAGCCTTGTCAACGTCTTTTTCAGTGTGCACTTCAATGGTTTTCGCCACTGGCACGTCTTTTTTTATCCAAACTTTTGCAGATTCAAGTTTGTCTTGGCATGTTTCCACAGTCTTTTTTGATGGTAAAAACACGTTTGCTTCTAGTTTTTCACGGTTTTCTGAAACAACTTCCACTTCCACGTCTGTTTGGGCATGCAAAAACTCTGCTTTTTCTCTTCGTATAATCTCATTTAACTTTTCAATATAGCCAGCTTCTTTAGCCTTTGGAACTAGATACTTCTTGTCTGCGGGTGACAAATAGACGAAATATTCGTCTGCTTCTGTTCCGGCAATGAAAATTTTTTCCGGTGCAATGCGGAGTGACATAATAAAGTTTATGCCAGCAGGCCCGCCAGCACCCGTAGCTATAATTCTCTTCAATTCATCACCTTTTACAGGATTTTGGTTTAACTACTAAAAGGCGAGACTCTTTATAAAATATTTTATTTATTTGCCATATCAAAACTTATTAAAGCAACTATCTTAAGATTTGTGGAAAAGAGGGGCCGGTCGTCTAGTTTGGTTAGGACGCTTGCCGCTTAACAGCTTAGAAGCAAGCCTAAAGCAGCCCTTACGAGGCTGAGGTCGCCGGTTCAAATCCGG
>WUQU01000129.1 GCA_009889605.1 Candidatus Bathyarchaeota archaeon
GTTTCTCGGGGCATTCAGACAGACATCAGATAATCAACTATGTAACCCATCTTAAGCCTAGACCTGAAAGAATAATGGTTTGTCACGGCGAGAAAGCAAAAATAGCAAACCTAGCGAGTTTCATTCAGAAAAGATTTAGCATACAGACATTTGCTCCGGCTCTTATGGAAACCTTTAGGCTGCTGTAGGTATAGGCTCACTTGCCACAGATGCTTTTTCTCTCCAAATTTTCACGTTTGGAGGACAGATTACAATACGTTCTTCGCCTAAGCGGGCGATATCCCCGCCGATTGATGTGGCAAATTCGCATAATTCATTAACTGCCCGTTTCACATCTTCAACGTTTTTGTTTGCGAGTGGAGTTATTCTAAGAATCAAGATGTTTCCGGAACGTACTTCGTTTTTAACAGCGTCCAAGTCTGCCAAGTCGCGGAGAAGCATAGCCTTCAGAAAGGTTTTTCCTTGAACCATTTCAGCCCCAATTTTAGCTGTTTCCTTTTCCTCTTTCTTGCTTTTGCGGAACGGGTTGCTTAAACTGGGCAAACCTTTCCTCTCTTACTCTATATTTAGTCTTCAAAGAGTTAAGCGTTTTCCTTTGAAACCTATTTTGAATCAAAAATACAGATTTTTTCCATTAATAACTTTATGAATTCAAAATTCAGATTTAAGGCCAATTTACTTTTATCTAAACTTTACGAAACAATTAAGCGCACATTACCGCTGTATTTGTTTGTTTCACTGCACTTTTTGCATCTTCTTTTTGAGTTTAGCGAGGTAAATTAGCATGGCAACCAAAATGATGGCAGAAACAGCCAAAACAGGCAAGGCGGGGGAAAACGTAGTTTCTTCTGAAGGAGCTTTAAACACTGCGACTGCGCCGTGAATAATTGAAGATTGAGTTTCTCTTGAAAACACTATAATCCAGTTTTTGCCTTTATCCCTAATAAATGCAGTACGATTAAGCAGCGTCAGCGTCCCTTTGTTATCCACAAGGTAGACTTGCAAGTTTTGCAGTTCAGGAAGATGTGACTCAATTTGAATGTGATACTTGTTAGGCGGGTATCCGTACCATGAATATAAGGGGTAGGAAATGTTGCTGCATCCGTAGCGTCCATACAAGGGCAGCGTGAAAGCATAATCTCCCAAGTAAGCATATGTCGCATTTGTTTCTGAAATTGGATGCTCATAATGAACTGTCACAACGAAGTTTTCGAGAACAGGCGAAATCGTCCAATTAATTTCCGACAAATCATTATCAAAAAGATGGTAGTAACCGTGGGCATCTTGCTGCACGCTAATTTCTTTACCGTTGAGTCTAACAAAAATGTTGGTTACGCCGGAAGGAATTGGATAATGGGCTTCCAGAATATCCTGAGT
Organism: Candidatus Bathyarchaeota archaeon; assembly: GCA_009889605.1. Taxonomy (GTDB): domain Archaea; phylum Thermoproteota; class Bathyarchaeia; order Bathyarchaeales; family Bathycorpusculaceae; genus WUQU01. The sequence continues at coordinate 1,378 of WUQU01000129.1, forward strand.
AACAATAACTCTCACAATAGGCGAGTCAGGATATAATACCAACCCCATTCCATAGTTTTCTGTAAGGTAACTGTCTCCATAAGCATAGACTGTGTGCATCCTGTATTCTGCGTTGATCTTTACCCAGATTTTTCCGTTGATTCTGGATATTGACGCGTTAACAATGGTTTCAGTCAAGGTTACCTTCGGCGGAATCTCAAATGTAGGATACCCCCTTGCAACATTAAAGCCTTGAAGCCAAATCAAGCTAAGGAAAATTGCGCACAAAGGCGACGCCAACGCCGCAGTTTTCACTTTGCCTGTCCTCCAATTGCGCTTCTTAAAGTAACCAGCAACCACAACGAATAAGGAACAGAAAAAGTCATTGTTACGACCATTTCCAAATGGTTTATCGCGTTGCTGTTGCCAATCCTTTTAAATAATCCCATATTTTATCGCCTACAAAATGGATATTTTTAACAACCACTCCATGTTTAATCTTCACTGCATCCGCGTTATCGTAAGCAATCTCGCCCAAGGCGATGGGCTTACCATGCTTTTCGTCAACCACAAAAACTAAGTCTCCTTTGTTGAAGTTTCCTTCGAAGCGGACAATTCCAGGAGCCATAACATCTGCACCATTGCAGATGTGCGGAACGGCGCCCATGTCAACGACAACTTTAGGCGCTGAAGCTAAAAATTCCGTAAATAATAGGGTGGGGAACACCTTGCCTTCTTTTTTAAAAAGTAAGGGTTTACTGTTTATGAGGAAGATTTCGCCGAAATCTGTCTCCACTGCTTCTATTCTGGCTTCAGCTCCAAAAATATTTTCTAAGCTAATTTTGAGCCTCTCCGAAGCTTCTTTTAAAAGGGCTTTTGCTTCTTTAGCCTTTAGAAAGTATCTCTTATACTTCTTAGACATTTTTTTGCGCTTCTCTTTTAGCATAGGTTTAAATTATATAAGTTTAATTATATAAGTTTAAGTATAAAAAAGGTTTAAGTATAAAAAAAGGTAAAGGTGTAATTGAGGGCTTTGAATGAGTGAAATGACTACAGAAATCCTTGAACAGAATCTTGGAAAAATAGTGCTTGTAAGACTGAAGGGTGGAAAGAATCTGCGGGGAAGATTGAAAGGATTTGATCAGCACTTAAACCTTGTTTTGGAAGAAACCGAAGACACAACCGAAGCTGAAAACACAAGGAAGCTTGGCTTAATAATTGTACGCGGAGACAACGTCATCCTCATATCGCCGCCTCCAAGGTGAAAAACTTGGGAAAAGGCACACCCTCATTTGGAAAACGTGCAGGAAAAACCCTTCACATACGATGTAGGCGTTGTGGACGAAGAGCCTATAATGTCGCAAAGAAGCGGTGCGCTGCATGCGGCTATGGAGAAACACCCGCTATTAGAAAATATTCGTGGCAGACAAAAAACCTTAACAGAGAAAGAATTCGCTGAAGTCTTTCCGCGTTAGGCTTTATGTTTTACACTTCGCCGTTGTTGTAGTAGCCTTTATCGATTTTGACGAATATTAATGGTCCTTTGCTTCTAGATAGTTCCTTAGCCTTGCGTAAAGTGTTGTTGACAACATTTAATGTTTGTTCTTTGGTGTTGGCGTATTTTCTTCTATGTTCACCTAGCTCCATTTTTAGTAGGTTTTCTGACAAGATTAGTGTACCGCAGATTTCTCCGTTCTTTACGAGTGTGGATACCACTACTTCTTGCATTTCTCTTCGGTTTGGAAGGGTTCTCCAGATGGGTTCCGCGTTGTTAATTATTTTTGTGATTTTGTTCCATCTTTTGGTGTCTTCGTTGCCTATCAAAAGTTTTACTCTTTCACCCCATTTTTTAAGCCATATCCCCGTCCACAAGTCTATGAATTCTTCGAGTTCTTTCTGTTCTTTTTGGTATAGTTCTTCAAGTTTATTTGTCAGTTCGTATTCGCTTGCCTCTTTGCCTACGAGGTTCCAGAGCACTTTAAGGTAGTTTGTGAAGTCTTGGCATGCTATCTGGAGGATTTTACGGTCAGAGCCTAAAATATCCAGCATTGGGTTTTTGCTTTTCAGTTTTTCAGACAACAACAATTCCACGAAGTTCATTGTCGCCCCGCTCGAAGCCTTCTCTAGTTACTATTAGACGCGTTAAGTTTTAATAAGCTTTATTTATAGTTGCTTCTATAACATTCTTAGATAATTTCTAGTTATATTGCCTATTCAGTAATGTTTCAGTTAACCTAAGAAAGCTGGGAGTTTATTTATGTTTTCGAGGATTAAGTCTGGTTTTTCGTTTTCCAATTCTTCTCTTGTAAATATTCCAGAGGTTACTGCAACGGTTTTGGCTCCAGCGTTTTTTCCAGCTTGCACGTCTGTGACGGAGTCTCCAACTACGGCGCATTCAGCTATTTTAACGTCCAATTGTGTTGCGCATTTTTTAAGTGCTTCTGGTGATGGCTTAGGGCAAGGAGTGTCTAAGGCGGTTACTATGCAACAGAAATATCTTGCTAAATCAAAGTTTTCCAGTTCTTTTGTTATGTTTTCTTTTGGCATGTAGCGCATTGTAAGCAGTGCAAGCTTTGCTTTCTTTGAAAGTTCTTTTAATGTTTTAGATACGTCTGGTAAGGCTTTCACTTTGCTTTCTGTTAACCTGTAGTATGCTTTTAGGTAAGTGTTCAAAAATTTTTCAGCGCTTCCTTCGGATATTAGGTCGTCTATTGGCTTGTTCTGTTCAAGTCTCCTAGGAATTTCCAAGGCTATTCTATCATTGAATTTTTTAATACCCATAGCTGTGAAGGCTTCAGTTAAAGCCGCATGATAGGCTTCTCTGGAATCCACTAGGGTGCCGTCCAAGTCTATGAGTAAGCCCTTCACTTTCAGTTGCATAGTTCGTTTCCCCTGTTCTTTTGTTGATTTTTAGGCTTTTAATGGGTTAATTGTTTCGATAAGTTTTTATTTGTGCTTTATCGTCTAAAGGTAACCTACTGGAAAATATAAATGGTTGAGGCGTGGAGTATTAGGCTATGGTAAGAAAGGCACGGATACGCTTAACAAGCACGGATTACAGGAAGCTTGAAGAGGTATGCCAGGAACTGAAGGCTATTGCTGAAAGGACAGGGGTGAAAATGACTGGGCCTGTGCCCTTGCCGACTAAGAGGCTTAAGGTTCCAGTTTTGAAGTCGCCTTGCGGTGAAGGAACCGCTACATGGGATAAGTGGGAGCTGCGCATCCATAAACGTTTAATAGATATTGACGCTGAAGAACGTGCCATGAGGCGCATAATGCGTATTCGGGTTCCCGAAGAAGTCCACGTAACCATAGAACTTGTTTAACCCTTTTCCCGTTTCTACTTATTCAAACATGTTTTGCCTTCTGGCTTACCAGTAGAAAGAGGTTATTATGGTGAGTGCTAGGCTTAGTGTAAAGGTTGATGCCCACACGGCTTTGTTCCATGAGAAGACTTTGAAGCCGTCGAGAACGCCGAACGGGATTAGGTTGAAGAGGGCTATCCAAGCGTTGAAAGCGGCTGCGAATAATAGAATTGGCTGATGCGTTATAAGCCATGAAGCAATCAGCAAAGCTGACAAGGTTATGTTGGTTGAAGGTCCAGCTATTGATATTTTTCCAATGCTTTTTTTGCTTGCGACGCCTGCTATAACGACTGCTCCTGGCGATATTATCTTAAAAAACGGCGAAATTATCGATATAGCTGTTAAAATTATGCCCACAAACATTAGCCTAAACTCTGCCCATAACCCCTCTTTTTGAGCAGCGAATTTGTGGGCTAACTCGTGGATGAAAAAAGATGCGGTTACAAGAAGGGCGAAAGCCAATAACATAAAGGAGCTTCCAAGTGCTCTATAGGCTGCTGGAGAAATTCCAAGAGATAAGCCTATGCCCATAACAAGCAATGCGCCTATAGCCAGATGTTTAACCTCTTTAGAACTGAAATAAAATTTCTTCTTCGCTTCCACCGGAACGTATGTAACAGTGTATCCATACGATTTCGGAGTTTGCGGAGTGAGCGTTAACGCGGGCTCCTCTTTTTGGGGAACCCGTGCCAAATCCATCCTTGGACATTTATGGTTTTCTGGCAGACGGTGTTCTGAACAGAAATAGCCTCCACAGTAGGGACATCGGAAAGGTAGAAACACTTCTTTTCCGCATTTTTGGCACTCCATTTTAGGCGCCTTTTCCAGTTGTTAGAATGCTGCTGCTTTACGCTTTATATGTTTCTCTGAGCCTTTAAGCCAGCTTAAACATTAATAGGCTAAATCTGGCTAATTCTAAAGCTGACCAGTTCCCTGGAGGAAAAGTCTTGGAACCTTTCAGTTTCGTTCACGCTGCAGACTTACATTTAGGATACTCTCAATATGGCTTAGAGGTTAGACGCGAAGACCTTGACAAAGCTTTTCAAGAACTTGTCGACAAAACGCTAGAGTTAAAACCAACCTTCATGATAATTGCCGGAGACTTATTTCACACTGCACGGCCATCTAACGTTACATTAGAAAACGCCGTCAAAAATTTCAGCCGATTACGACAAGCGGAAATCCCAGTTTTGGTTGTCGACGGCTCCCATGATTCAGCGCCAAACGTTGTAACAGGAACAATTTTAAACCCATTGGACAGTGCTGGACTCGTTTATTATCTGCCAAGACATGAAGGTGCTTGCTGGCGAAAACCCGGCTGTTGTTACGTTTACGGCGTGCCTAACTTCAGAACTCGACGCAAAACCGAAGAGATGCTTCCAGTTTTTATGGAGCAGAATAAGCCAACGCCTGACCCTACGCTGTTTAACATTTTCGCTTTCCACATGGCTGTGGAAGTTCCGGAGCTAACCCCCCCGTATATAGAGGCTGAAGCGCCACCTGAGCTTATCCCTGAAGGCTTCAATTACTATGCCGCCGGGCACGTGCATAAGCCCTTTAAAGGAAGCTTTAAAAATGGGCTGCTTGTTTACCCTGGAAGCACTGAGACAATAAACTATGATGAAGCTAAGGATGAGAAGGGTTTCTATTATGTTGAGGTGGATGCTGCGGGAAAGGTTTCGTCGCAGTTTATAAGGTTGGAGTCTCCTCGCAAATTTGTTGTTTTGGAACAGGATTTTACGGGTGTTACGGCTTCGAAGATTACTGAGTTTGCGGTTCAACTTGTAAAGGGCGCTGACGAAGACGGAGCGATATTAGTTCCAGTTTTGAGAGGCGTTTTACCCGCTGAGGTCAGCCGCGCCGAAGTTGACGTTGCCCAAATTAGAAGCGCCGCTGAAAAGGCCTTGCTTGTTCACCCCGTGGTTTTGCTTCGTGAAAGTGAGGTTGCAGAGGCTGTTGTTCGCTCCATATTCGAAAGTGAATTTAAGGATTTGAAAACGAAGAGTTTCGAATATTTCTTGCAGATTTTCTCTGAGCGCTACAGCCGTGAGGAAGCTGAAAAAATAGCCGACGCCGCAGTCAACCTAATTGAACCTTTGACAAAAAAGGATGACGAGAAGGTTAAACAAGTTTTGGAGGAGCTTTTGCAATGAAAATCGAAGTTGTTCAGCTGGAGAACATCCGTTCTCATGTGAAGTCCACGGTGCCCTTTGCAAGGGGATTCAACTGTCTTGTCGGCGGTTTAGGCTGTGGAAAGTCCAGCATCCTTTACGCCATAGACTTCGCGTTTTTCGGCGACCCCCTGGGAAGAAGCTACGAATACTTGTTACGTGAAGGCGCTGAAAACGGAAAAGTCACTGTGGAATTCACTCAAAACGGCAAAAGCTACAAGATATCACGAGGCTTAAAAAGACGCGGAAAGGGGATAAGCCAAGACTTTGACGAGCTGAAATTTTTCCAAGGTGAAAACCTCATCGCAAGCGTGAAAAGCGACGCCGTGGAAGAGCAGCTAAAACTTGTGACAGGCTTAGACAAAGAGCTTTTCCGCGAAATAGTTTGGGTTAGACAAGAACACTTGAAAGAGCTTTTAGATGTTGCTCCCCGGGAAAGGCAAAAACGCCTCGACGAACTTTTTGGACTTTCAGACTATGAAACCGCATGGAGCAACTTGTCCGTATTTCAGAGAGAATATGAAGGGGAAAAACGGGCATATGAAAAAGACCCCGACATAGTTGGGATAGAAAAGCTAAATGCAGAGTACAGTCGCCTAGCCGAAGAATTCTCCCTTTTAGAAATGAACTTGCAAGAGATTACCCGGCGGCTTGGCGAGGCGAAAAAGACTTTAGAAGAGGCTGAACTTAAACTTAGAAAACTTGAAGAACTCAAAACTTTCATAGATGAGCTGAAAATGAAAGAAGCCAAACTTCAAGCAGATTTGGCCAACATTGAACATTCATCAGCGTCGCTTGCTGAAAAAATTGAAGGGAAAAAACTGGCTATTGAAAACCTACGGCAACGTTTAAACTCCATGGAAACACAGATCCAGTCTTATAGGGGAAAGCTTAAAGAAACTGGGATTCCCGCCGACCAGCCGATCGAAAACTTGAGAAGATATCTTTTGTCCTTCGACGACCAAATTGCAAGCCTCAAAGCTGAACAGGAAGCTGCCCTTAGGAACATGCAGACCGACCAGAAAAGAATTTCCTCGCTTTCCACGGAAAACCGCTGTCCCCTGTGTTTACAACCATTGAGCAACGATTACAAAAACGGCTTAATGCAGAGGATACAAAAAGAAAACGCGGAAAGGCAGAAAACCATAAGCCAGCTTCAAAGTGAAATTGAAGAGCTTAAACAGATAAAAGAAAAGGCAAGCAACGCCATATCAAACCTTCAAACTCTAACGCCTCGAATCGAAGATTTAAAATCGCGCATAACCGAGGAAGAAAAGGCGTTAGCTGAGCTTTCAAAAGAATTTGAAGGAAAACAGAGGCTGGAAACTGAGCTACGGGTTCAACTTGAAAAAGTACACGCTGAAATAGGCAGATTTGACGTTTCTGAACTTGAAAACGTCAAAAAACTCAGAGAGCAAGCCTTTAGGCAGTACTATTCGCTTGAGTCTGATTTGCGAACCAGGGAAAACCGTAAAAAAGACCTTATGAAACGTCTAGACGATATTAAAGAGCGTATAGACCATGCGCAGCAGAAAATTGAGCGTATGGAGAAACTGTCTAAGGTTGTCGGCGTTATAGGCAGTATTCGCGATGCCTACAGGAGCATTCAGCCAAAACTGCGAAGCGAATTTGTAAAAGTGTTAAAAAACTTCGTTCAGCAAGTCCTTGACAATCTGGTAGGTGGAGAGGGTTCTCCCATAAACATCACAATAGATGAGACCTACACGCCTTATGTGCTCAGCGAAAGCGGAGGCGAAAGGGAAGTTTCAAACCTTTCAGGTGGTGAACGCACACTAATAGCGCTTGCATATCGCCTAGGCTTAGGCCAGTTGATCATGCAGTCTAAGATAGGCCACGGCTTAAGCCTCTTGTTGCTTGATGAACCTACAGAAAGCCTTGGAAGGGAAGACGGCTCCATAGACCGGCTGGCTGAGGCGATCTCGCGTTTTAAGGCTATAGAACAGATAATAGCAGTAACCCACAGCGAAGCCTTTGCAGAAAAAGCTGAACACGTTATAAGAGTTGAAAAGGAGGACGGCCAAAGCAAAATATATGTCGAAAAATAGATGCAGCCCGCTAGAGCTTTTCTTCTACAATAGTGTTTTCCAAAACCCCTATGCGTTCAATTTCAATTCTCACAACGTCGCCGGCTTGCAGAAACTTTGGCGGTTTCATGGCGAACCCTACGCCCGCCGGGGTGCCCGTTGCAATAATGTCGCAAGGTTCAAGGGTCATAACTCTGCTTAGGTGGTGGACTATTTCGTAAACGTTGAAAACCATCTTTTTGGTTGTGGAGTTTTGGCGTAGCTCATTGTTAACCCATGTGCGAACGTAAAGGTTTGAGGGGTCTTGCAGTTGATTTCGGGTTACTATGCATGGGCCTATAGGCGCGAAAGTGTCAAAGCTTTTGCCCCTAGTCCACTGTTTATCCTTGAACTGGATGTCCCGTGCCGAAACATCGTTTAAAATGGTGTATCCAAAAATGTAGGATTCTGCTTCTGAAACTGGAACGTTTTTGGCTTTTTTGCCGATTATAATGGCTAGTTCTGCTTCATAGTCCAGCTGTTTGACAAGGCTTGGCTTAACAATGTTTTCCCTAGGCCCAATTATTGTGGTGCGAGGTTTAAGGAAAATTATGGTTTCGTCTGGTACAAGTGCGCCGTGTTCGGTTATTTGCTCTTCAATGTGGTCTACATAGTTTAGTCCTAGACAAATGATTTTTGGAGGGCGGGTTATCGGCGCAAGCAACGAAATATTGTTGACTGGCAGAGAAAACTCTTCAACAACATTTTGAGGCGTTTTCATAAGCAGTTCTTCTGCTTTCTCAACAGTTTTTTCGCTTTTTTCTATAAATTCTTCCAGTGTTTTGGGGAACTGCTCGCGCATACGTCTAGCAAGACCCGGTAAACATACCACTTTATTGTCGTTTACCAAAACCCCATAATGCTCCTTTTTCCCATAGCGGTATCTCGCTAACTTCACAGTTGCCACGCGCCCCCTCTAAATTCTACAAATTTTAGGTAAACTTCGCAAGTATTACCCTTTAAACTCCTTGAACCTATGAAACTTGGACTTAAGAAGTTTTCTTTTAAAACAGCTTGCAACAAAACAAATAAAAGATTAAGCCTTTATATTGCCAAAAGGCTGAAATCATGACGGTTAATGAAAAACTGCTGAAGGCTCTTGAATCTGCAACACGCTATTTAGAAGTTTCCCTTTCAACTTTAGGAAATGATGAAAAAGCTTTTACAGACAACATTTGGCATGCTGCCGCGGAGCTGGAATACGCCTTATTCCTGTTTTCACTAATTCTTGAAGAGGAAAATGACGTTTCAGGATTGAAGCCGAACCCAGAGATTAAAAAAGGCGAGGCTAAGGAGTTGCTGGCAACAGCTCGCAGTTTTCTTGTCGAGTCAAAGAACTCTTTTAATGAGAATTTAATGAATGCCTATAAATGCGTTTATATGGCTAGGCATTACGTTTTTAGAGTTCAAGAAGAACTTGCAAGAAAAAAGCGTGAAGCTTCTAGGAAATAGCCTATTCTTCTTCCTTTGAAATTTTCCTCTCTTTAACCTTAAATGTGTTCTCTTTTTCGCTTATCACTCTGAAATAGTCTTTGAGCTCGTTTTTGTGTAGAAACTTTCGCAGAAGCACTCGCAGATACTGTTTTGAAACTGCCTTCTCGCCGCTGTCAACGATAATTTCACTTGACCCTGTTTCAACCTCAACTTCTGTTTTTTCCCTTAAAAAGTCTGCAAGCTTTTTGATTACTTCATCTCCTTCTGCTTTTAGTTCAGATATGTCTATTTTTATCTCTGCCATTTTTTCACGCTCCAACATGCTATTATTTTCTGACAATTATAATTCTTACGTAGTCGCATACATCTTCACATGCGTCTGCAATCATTTCCATGGCTTCGAAAAGCTGGCCTACCAAGAAGGCTACTCCTGCTTTGGGCAAATCCCCTGTTCCCAACAGCATTCTCGCTTTTTCATGTATATCATCAACTTTTTCCTCTTCTCTTTCCACCATGTCTGCCGCCTGTAAGGCTTCTTCAGGTTTTGTCATCATCTTGTTTACACATTTTTGCAATGCCAGTGCGCATTCTTTTATGCCTTTAATCATTTCTATGAACGCGTTTTTGATGGATGTGGGCACGTGTTCAATGGGTAATGCACTTAGGACACGTGTGGATTCTCTGCTCCAGTTGGCAACCATGTCTACGCGTTTTACAAGGTGCATTATGTCTTCTCTGGCTATGGGCGTAAGCTCTCCTCTTGAAACTTCATCCATAACTTTTCTTCGTAAGGAATCTGCTTCTCTCTCGTTGCTTGCTATTCTTTCAATACATTTTTGCATTTCTTCCATGTCCTTTTTTACCGTTGCCTCCACGCTTTTTCTAAATCCTCAACTATGCTTGTTGCTAGGGCTAGATGTTGCTGGATGGTTGCAAGCGCCTTTGTTTCCCTTCTTTTTTCAAACCATTTAACCAGTTCACTCAACAGCTATTTCCTCCCTTAATCCTACTTCTGGATACGCAAACAAGTGGGCGTTTTCCGGTTGGAAGCTTACCGTGACTTTTTCGCCTATATTAAACCATTGGCAAGCCATAGACGGGGTTACCACTACAATTAGATCCTCGTTTTCAAGTCTAACTTCGTATCTTATGTTTGTTCCTTCAAAGGCGACTCTTTCTATTATGCCTGAAACAGCGTTTTTCTCCTTCTTTTTCCCTTTTGTTATGGTGAAGGTTTCGGGTTTTACTGCCAAAACAACTCGTTCTCCGGTGTTTATGCCTTTGTTAATTGCTTGAATTTTCAATCCGCCTCGAAGCTTTATCGTTGCAGTTTCGCCCTTAGCCTCTGCAATGTAGCCTTCTAGAAAGTTTGCCCCTCCAATGAAATTAGCTACAAATATGCTTTGAGTTTTCATGTAAAGCTCTTGAGGCGTGCCAACCTGTAGCACTTTGTCCTTCTTCATTACGGCTATTCTGTCGGATATGGCCATAGCCTCAGACTGGTCATGGGTCACATGTATAGCTGTTAACTCCAAATCCTTAGCCATCCGTCTAATTTCGTATCTAAGCTCGTTCCGCACTTTCGCGTCTAAATGTCCTAAAGGCTCGTCGAGAAGCAGAAGACGTGCACCCGCAGCCAAAGCTCTTGCAACTGCTATTCTCTGCATCATCCCGCCGCTTAACTCGTTTGGGAAAGTGTCTAAACGTTCATGCAGTTTAACCATTTCTAAGACTTCATGTCCTATCCGCTCAGCGTTTTGCATGTCAAAGCCTTTCACTTTAGGACCGTAAATCACGTTTTCCCAACAGTTCATGTGAGGAAAAAGCGCAAAAGTCTGGAAGACGAAGCCGATGTCCCTGTCCTCCGGTGGGACATTATTAACAAGCCTATCGCCAATGCAAATTTCACCTTCATCAGGCTTAATCAAACCAGCAATAAGCCTAAGCAAAGTTGTTTTTCCACATCCACTTGGGCCTAAAAGGGAGAAGTATTCTTTATCGCGAATGTGAAGGCTAACGTGGTCAACGGCGACAACTTTTCCGAATTTTTTTGTAACGTTAACTAGGCGGACGTCAGGCATATCAGTATCTTCCTTTCCCTCTAATGGCGAACCTTAAGACTAATAGGATTATGAAAGAGAACGATATTAAGAAACCGCATCCTAAACCTATTTCCAAAGGTGTGACAAAACTTTTCCTTTAACCCAGTCTACAAGAACAACAGGGGCTGTTTTGAGGCTTGCAACCGCCAAGGTTGCACCTGTTTCGCTTACGCTCCCTGTGAAAACCATTATGGCACCAGAAAAAAGCGAATATTTGGTTAAAGGCAGCAGTATTGTTCTGAAAACACCTAAGGGTTTAGCACCTAAAGTTCTAGA
>WUQU01000130.1 GCA_009889605.1 Candidatus Bathyarchaeota archaeon
ATTGAGGAAATTATTGAATGGGGTCCTTGTGAGGTATATGACTTAAGTGTAGAGGAGAATGAGAATTTTGTCCTCGAAAATGGAATAGTTACCCACAATACACTGTTTCTTATGGAACTTTCCCGTCTTCCAAATTCCCTGTATATTCTTGCCCAAACAATGTCTGCAGCTGGACTTGCTCTTGCTCTTAGAAATTATCAGCCTAAATATCTCCTTATAGATGAAATAGACAGACTTAATCCAAATGATATTGGTGTTTTGAACTCACTTCTGTCAACGGGGATTATTGTAGAAACAAAGGTGGGAAAAGGTCCTCCGATGCAACTTGATACAAAGGTATTTGCCGCTGGAATAAGAATTGATAGGTTACCAGCAGATCTTCTTAGTAGATTTTTAAAACTTAAATTTCCCCCTTATACTCAGCAACAATTCTCAGAGGTATGCTCAATAGTTCTTCAGAGAGAAGGATGTAGTCCTCAGTCTGCAAGTCTTATAGCTAACTTCCTCTGGAGTCTAAGAGGGGAAAGAGCAGATGTAAGGGAGGCAGTTCTTATAGCAAGACTATCTCAAGGGAAAGAGGAGAGAATAAAAACAATATTTCAGACTCTTAGAAGACAGGGACCAATATAAAGTAGTAGAAAGTTTACTATTTGAAAAATAAAAAAAGACAACGTCCTCGTCTTTTCAGAGAGGACGGTCTTTTCAAAAGAGATATCCTCTAATAAATTATAGCTTCATTTTAGCCGCCCACTTTTCAGCCCACTTGTCGGCGTCTACTCTGTATGCCTTTGCGGTCAGGGCTGCATCAATTCCCTCGTTATAGGCAGCCTTTATAGTGGGGCCAAAGGGGAGAGCTCCAAAGGAAGCCTTCATTCCGGGAACTCTCCCTTCCCATCTTGACTTCATTCTTGATTCCTTTCGGGTGAGTTTCCCCTTCCCTATGGCGGCCATTTCCTCAATAGTCTTGGCCATTTTTCTCTTTATCACCCCCTTTCTTTATGGATTTACTATAATTTATTATATCCCAAAGGGGAAAGGACTTCAAACCCCCATCTTTTCAATCCACCGATCAGATATCTCTAAACCCATTTTGAAAAGGTGTCTTGCCACAGCCTCCTCAGCTGGGGTTGCCCTTATAGGTGTAAATAGAGGACTTTTTAACATTTTTCTTGACCATTCAATAGCATAGGCCTCTGCCATACTTATAAGTCCTGGAGGATATCCCTTTTTTCTCCACTGTTCCTTTTTTTCTTCAAGTTCCCTTTTTAACTCTGTATCTATAATGTAATTTATCGAAGTCTGACCACTTGTTGAAAAAGACTTTTCTTCATGGGGATTTTCAGTTCTCTCAAGAATCCAAGTGGGAATTGGGGGATAGGGTGGTTTTAAAGGAGTCCACTCTCGAGGGTCTGGGGGAAATCTTGGTAACTTCATATTAGAGCATACGGCGAACTAATCCCTCAGCAACAGCTCTTGAAAAGTTATCCACAAATCTCTCATATTCTGGAGTCCCAGGAACAAGTCCCCCTCTCCGAGCTATTCCCTCAGCAAGTCCTCTCCCCCAAGCCGAGGCTTTCACCACCTCAATTGCCATTTCAGGGGTTACTCCTGGAGG
>WUQU01000131.1 GCA_009889605.1 Candidatus Bathyarchaeota archaeon
AAAGGCTAAGGTAGGTGAATATACTTTAAGGCTTAAGAAGTATGCTCCTCCAGGACCTGAATGGTATGCTGACATTGAATTTAAGGAATTCTTTGATATTGGCAAGGTATTGGCAGAACTAGCCAAGATATTAATAGACTTGGTCCCAGATTGGATACTGCCCTATAGGGATGTTTTAGAGCTTAAGAAAGTCGAAAGGGTGAATAGGATCGTTAGGTTGACGTTCAGCCTTAAGGTTGGATCTCCGCCCCTTAAAACGGCGATAATTGGCCTTAAGGTTGCCCTCTTGAAGCTTTTCAGCTGGCTTAAGGTCGGTTGGGCGCTAGCTCCTCTCTTCTTGGCTTTCATAGTAGCTTGGAGGATAGGGGAAGCAATTCCAGCTTTAACAGGGTTCATGGGAGCTGCCATAATGATAGGCGGGATAATGGTGGCTGCGGCTGCAGCGGAAAGAATAGCTTCGCCAAGAAAGGAATAAAAAACATGTGCACATGTGTGCAGACAGGCCTTTTTCATCCTAAGCCCATTAAAGCCCTTGAAAAGAAGCCAATTTTGAGCTTCTTTCTTACGAATTATGGAAGAATTCCTTGCATAGAAAGCCTTTATATATACAAAATACGGAAGAATTCTAGGAAAGAAGAAAGAAGGGCGAAAAAGCTATGGGTAAAAAAGCTGATAAAGTCAAGGCTGATAAAGTCAAAGTCGGCCTCTTTTTGGACAAAAAGCTCATGGAGAACTTTAGGGCAATGATTCAAGATAAATGGAAGAAGTACGAAAGAGGCCTTCTTTCCTACGAAGCGGAGATGGCGCTAAGGCATTGGCTTTCTTTGCACACAAAGACACAAAATGCCATTGGGGTCGATAAGCCCAATCCAACCCCTAAAACAGCCATGGTTTTCGCTCAAGTGAAGAATTACCTTTTGAGCAATTGGTATTATGAGCTTAAGCCTGGTCAGGAGGTACACGTTCGCCACTTAGAGGAAGCAATAGCAGCGGTTAGAGGGGGAGATAAGAGGACGATCCGTAGGTGGATGAACGAATTCCATAGGATGGGTTTGATTAAACCGATGCCATCTCCTTCCTTATGGAAAGTTCTCTAATACTGGAGTCAGGAAATGAAAAAGCTTTGGTTATTAGCGATAGTGCCAGCATATTTGGCTATTGGGGGAGTGTATCATTGGATAGAGAAAAGATATGTATTTGATCAAGCTTTAAGATATGCTAGAAGCGTTAATAAGCCAATATTGAATTATGGCTGTGGTCAATACTTTTGGTATGCGATTAAGCATTCAGATGTGAATGCGGATATAGTGCCTAGGGATGTTCCAAACTTCATGCTGGTTGAACCGGATACGAGAAAGCTTCCATTTCCAGATAAATACTTCTCTTGTGCCTTTGTATCACACGTTATTGAGCATGTTGAAAATCCAGATGCATTATTGGCTGAATTGAATAGGGTAGCTGATAGGGTTTATATAATAACCCCTAAGCCGATATTCCTACAAACTTGGTTGAATCCTTCGCATAAATGGGTTTTCATAGGCGAGAAAAAGATTAAACACCCATTTTACATAAAGCCATCCGGCAGAAAGTATTTAAGATACTCCGCCTAAAGCTTATTTGGTGATGAAATGGGATTCATGAGGGATGTTGCCGTAGCGGCTGTCATGATAGGAGCTTTTTTGGTGGGCGTAAAAGCCTTGGACATGTACGGGCGAAAAAAAGGATGGTGGGAAAGATTGCTTCCTTTCGATCCGGTGGAAGGAAGGAAGAGCTTAAGGTATAGGTGATTGAATTGGCGGAGGAA